>JAUVCH010000084.1 GCA_030595795.1 Gammaproteobacteria bacterium | reverse complement strand
ACATCCGAAAGTCGATAAAGTGTACTACCCCGGTCTGTCGTCGCATCCGCAGCATGAATTAGCGAAGACTCAGATGAATGGCTTTGGTGGCATGGTCAGCGCTGTCTTAAAAGGTGGTCTGCCGGAAGCAACTAAATTCCTCGAAAACTGCCATTTGTTCGCGCTTGCCGAAAGCCTTGGCGGTGTCGAAAGTCTGATCGAGCATCCTGCAATCATGACCCATGCGTCGGTACCCGATGATCAACGCGAAAGATTGGGGATTAATGATTCGCTGGTTAGACTGTCAGTCGGTGTTGAAGACACTACAGATTTGATTGCCGAGTTAGAGCACGCGCTGTCGTTGATTTGATAATCTTACGTAGGTGTCAGAGTCGGGCCTGACTCCGACACCTTACTATTACGCCGCATTCTTGATTAATTCTTTTTCATTTGAAAACTGCTTTAACAAAGTAACCTGCCGCTCCGCTACTTCCCGGCGGTTATCAGCCTTAACCGGCCCAAAGCCCCTGACCATAGAAACCGATTCGCATAGCTCACAACCAACCTCATAATTTTCCTTTGTCAAGCCGCCGTTGACCTTTTCAAGAATTTTCAAATAGTTATCAATATCAGCACGCTCCAGCGTCCTCTCTCCCGAATAACCAAAAATATCTAGTTTACTCCCCCGCAAACCCTTAAGGCGACTTAACAAGGAAAATACCTTCATCATCCAGCCACCATATTCTCGCTTGACCGGCCGACCAGTATTTTTATCGATTCGATTTAGTAACGGAGGTGCCAGGTTAAATTTCATTTCAATATCCCCATCGAACTGATCTTTCACCTTTTGAATAAAATCTTTTTGACAAAAAAGTCGTGCTACCTCGTATTCATCTTTGTAGGCCATGAGTTTGTAGAGACTTTTCGCAACTGCTCTGGTCAGGGAAAATTGATGGGCCTCGGAATCAATGAACCGGATTTGTTCAACCTGGCTTTGATACTTTTCGGCATAATTAGCGTTTTGATAATCAGTCAATCGGCTCACGCGATCTTCGATAATCTCATCCAGTGACATTTGTTTAACCGCTTTTTCCTTGTCAATCAAAGACAAAACCTTATCCGGCTGATTCGCATAACGACGACCCCATAAAAAGGCCTGACAGTTAAAATCCACTGCGACGCCATTCATCGCAATCGCCTTTTCGATGGCATCAGAAGATACCGGCACCAGGCCTGATTGCCAGGCATAACCTAGCAGGAACAAATTACTGGCAATCGAATCACCGAGTAAGGCCGTAGCAATACGGCTCGAATCGAGGAACGAAGTATTCTCCTCACCGACTTCTGCTTTGATTTCATTTCGCATGGCATGCTGCGGGAAGCGCATATCCGGGTTTAAAATAAAGGCTGAAGTCGGCACTTCGGCGGCGTTGATCACCGCATGCGAGCGTTCAGTAGACACCTTACCCATCGCCTCAAAACCCGAACTGACCACCAAATCACAGCCGAGTAACAAGTTGGCCTCACCAGCGGGAATACGTACGGAATTTATTTCTCGGCGACGCTGGGCAATGCGCACATGACAAATGACTGCACCGAATTTCTGCGCCAGCCCGGTCTGATTCAGTGTCGAGCAACCCTTGCCCTCGATATGCGCCGCCATCCCGATCAGTGAACCAACGGTTAATATACCGGTACCGCCGATTCCAGTGATCACCGCGTTCCACGGTTTATCCAGCGAAGGTAATTCGGGTTCCGGCAGGTAATCAAAAAGCTGATCAGAATCGGCTAAATCGAGTGTCTGTTTCTTCAATTGCCCCCCGAGCACGGTAACAAAGCTCGGGCAAAACCCTTTAACACAACTAAAGTCTTTATTACAGGCGCTCTGGTCGATTTGCCGTTTACGCCCTAGTTCGGTTTCCAACGGCAGCACCGACAGACAATTGGACTGAACTCCGCAGTCACCACAGCCTTCGCAGACTTCGGGATGGATAAACACGCGCCTGGGCGGATCTACCAACAAACCTTTCTTGCGACGACGTCTTTTTTCTGCGGCACAGACCTGATCGTAAATTAATACCGAGACGCCTTTAAACTCACGTAATTCCTTTTGCAGCCCATCCATTTCGTCACGATGATGCAGGCTAAATCCGGGAATCGACTGAAACTGGCCACGCCATTTTTCTGGTTCGTCGCTGACCAGAGCGATACGTTTAATGCCCTCGCCACGAATTTGGTAGATCAGGTCTTCGGTGCTGAGCGTACCATCCAGCGGCTGACCACCCGTCATCGCCACGGCATCGTTATACAGAATTTTATAGGTGATATTCACGCCTGCGGCGACTGTGGCGCGAATCGCGAGTATGCCAGAATGAAAATAAGTGCCGTCGCCGAGATTTTGAAACACATGCTCGGTAGTTGTAAAAGGTGCCTGCCCTATCCAGCTCGCACCCTCGCCTCCCATCTGGGTAAAGGTTTTAGTGGCTCTATCGGGCATCCAGGTGGCCATATAGTGGCAACCAATGCCGGCCAGCGCTCGACTGCCCTCTGGTACGCGGGTCGAGGTGTTATGCGGACAACCCGAGCAGTAATGTGGAATCCTGTCGATACCGCCGCTGAATCTCGCCAGTGAAGCTTCCTTCTGTTGAATCCATTCGACACGATTATCGATAGCCTCCGAACAGAAGAACTGTCCAATCCGACTAGCTATCGCCAGCGCCACCGTGGCGGGTGTTAGCTCACCTAGATTACTCAGTAAATCGTTATTGTTTTCATCAAATTCACCAAACACTCGTGGCCGACCTTCGACTGGATGGTTATAAAGCTGACCGGTGAGCTGATCTTCGATGATCGAGCGCTTTTCCTCCACCACCAGAATCTCTTCCAGTCCTTTGGCGAATTCATGCGTGCCCACCGGTTCCAGCGGCCAGCTCATGCCGACTTTAAAAACGCGTAGGCCAATTTGTTCCGACAGGGCTTCGTCGATTCCGAGGTCTTCCAGCGCCTGCATGACATCCAGATAGGCTTTGCCCGTAGTGATTATGCCAAATCGAGGTTTGTCGCTATTGATGACAATTTTATTCAAACCATTCACGCGAGCAAATTCACGCGCCGCATAAATCTTAAATTTGTTCAGGCGGCGCTCCTGTGCCATCGGTGGGTCGGGCCAACGCGCGTGTACGCCATCTTCTGGTAGTTCGAAATCTTCTGGAATAACGATATTGATGCGCTCCGGGTCGATATCGGCTGATACTGCCGAATCCATGTTCTCGGTGATTGCTTTCAGTGCCACCCAGCAACCGCAATACCGCGATAACTCCCAGCCGTAAATACCGAGATCGAGTACTTCCTGCACGTTACAGGGATTGAGCACAGGCACCGAGGCACCAACAAACATATGTTCCGACTGATGCGGCAGGGTCGACGATTTACAGGCGTGGTCGTCGCCAGCTACCGCGATGACGCCACCATATTCGGATGTACCCGCCGCGTTGGCGTGTTTGATGACATCCATGCTGCGATCAACGCCCGGCCCCTTGCCATACCAGAGGCCGAACACGCCATCGAATTTCGCACCTTCGAAGATATTGGTTTGTTGCGAACCCCAGACGGCAGTAGCCGCCAGATCTTCGTTCACGCCCGGTTGAAAATGGATTTGATGCTTATCCAGCCAGGGCTTAGCCTTCCACATGGCCTGGTCGACGCCACCAACTGGTGAACCGCGATATCCGGAAACAAATCCGGCGGTGTTTAGTCCGCGACTGAGATCGCGCTGATGTTGCAGCATAGGTAAACGCACAAGCGCTTCGATACCGCTGATGTAGGCTCGTGTGGTGTCAAGGGCGTACTTATCATCAAGAGAAACTGGGGGTGATTCTGCTGTAGTCGCCTGCTTCATCGGGTCACTCCTAACGGGTAGTTCCCACTATTCTATAGACCTGAAATAAAATAATTATTTCATTTCATTGCTGATACTTGTTAATCTTGCATAAGTAATTCAATTTTTATTTAATTTATAGATAGATATGAGCATTGAACTTTCGAAACAAGACATAGCAATTCTAGATTTACTCCAATCGGACGCTAGCTTAAGCAGTAGTCAAATTGCTGAGAAGATCAACCTCTCGCAATCGCCTTGCTGGCGACGGATTAATCGGATCGAAAAATCGGGTCTAATCAAAAAACGAGTTGCCCTGCTCGACAGATCAGCACTGGGCATGGAGCTAGTGATCTTTGCATCGGTTAAGCTAACTTCCGCTGCCCGGCAAAATTTGGATGCTTTCGAGGCCGATATTGTTCGCCATACCGAAGTTCAGGAATGCTATACCATCGCCGGGATCTGGGACTATATGATCAAGATAGTCACGCGTGATATTCGGCATTACGAAAGTTTCGTACGCAATACGCTGACTGTTAATGCAGCGATTGCCGAACTGAATTCGCATATTGCGGTAACCGAAATTAAAAACAGTACCGAGTTACCGATACAGACCCAAATGTAAATTCAGGTTGTTTACACGACAGTCGAAGTTTATCACCAGGTATATAGCTATGCCCACCAGAATAATATTTTGACAAGATTTCTGGCAAATAATTCTCATAATCATACGACCTTTTTTGACTTCTGCGCAGGTTAGTTATTTAATGTCGGGTAGCTGCGTAACGTCTGAAACACTCGGCCAACTGGTTCGTAGACCGCTAAATATAATTAAGAGATCCTGCCTATGGATATACAACGCTTACTCACCAGTCTGAGCCTGAAAATTATTATCCAGTTTGCACTGGCGATTGTTGCAACTGCGATCCTGATCGTCTGGAATTATGATTTCATCGACCAGTTTTACTTTCAGAACCAGCAAACTCAAACCGGCATATTAATCAATAGTTCAATCGCTGGTTTACTGGTTTTCGGGCTTTCAAATATCCTGTTTCACCTGATTCGCTATAAGCGAGAAGAACAGGCGATTGCGGCTTTCGTTAATAATATAGAGTCTTTAAATCCCGATTTGACGGAAGACTTACCAAAAGGCTCGATCATCACCAAACGCTATTCGACGATGAAATCAATCCAGTCGGCCAATGGCGAGATAAACCACTCTGCGCTTGCGGCTATGCTTACAGCCGATGAGTCGACCCATTTTGGTCTGGTTAAATTCATCAACAACATTCTCATATTGACGGGTGTGTTTGGCACCATAGTCTCGCTGTCTATCGCCCTTCTGGGTGCCTCTGATCTCATTGATTCAGCAGCCGGTAGTCTCGGTGGCATGGGGTTGGTTATCCACGGCATGTCGACCGCGCTGTCCACTACCATTACCGCCATTTTGAGTTACGCACTGTTCGGTTACTTTTATACTCGATTGAACGATGTACAAACGCATTTACTCAGCGGCGTCGAACATTTGACTTCGGTCTATTTGTTACCGCAAATGGTAAAAACTACCGAAGACGTTGCATACGACGTGGACGAACTGGTGAAATCGGTTCGTGACGTAGTTAACAACCTAAAGCTCACTCAAGAGATTTACCAGTCTTCCGCTCATGCCTTGCAGGACAACATCGCCACTAATCAGGCACAGATTAGTCACCTGTCTAACGACCTGTCCGAAATAAAATCACTGTTGACGGACAATGTAGAAAGAACGCAGGAGTTTTATAATTTTTCAGCCCAGACCTTGCAGGAAAACGCATCGTCCAACCAGCAGCAAAAAGTCAAACTATTTAGTGACATGTCTGAAATAAAATCGCTACTGCGCGAGGGTTTTCGATTACAACCTGCAGATATAGACGATGAATAATAACACCCCATAAGCAATGCAATCTAATTTCGCACCAATAGGGCAACTTCAGGCTAGCCATAGCGGTGATAACAGCTTTTGGCCTTCGTTTACCGACATCATGATGGTCATTACGATGATATTCCTGATGGCAACCAGTCTACTGGTTGTGCGTAACTGGCAACTGGTAGCCGAACTGCAGGAAAGTATTGCCGCAGAGCAGCTTGCCGCGCAATTGATCCAGTCCACCTCAAAGGAAAACCTCACGCTTGAGGAAAGACTCGCGAATGCCGAGCAAAGCAACTCCATACTGCGCTTACGCATATTAAAAAAAGACGAAGAGCTGGTGCTTGCGAAACAGGCAATGCAGCAACAGGAAACTCAAATCGCTTCGCTGGAAATTGAAAACACAGGTTTCAAGCAGGCCCTGAACCAGGCCAACAAATTGATAGCTACCGCAAACCTTGAAATAGAACGGATGAACGCTAGAAATGTCGATGTAGAAAACCAGCTAGCCAGGCTTAGTGCGCAACTCGCTCAGCAAAAGGCTGAAAGTGATAAAACAAAAATTCAACTTTCCAGTGCCCTGAATGAAATTGGATCACTAACCCAGTCAAGCCAGGCTCAGCGACAGAACATTTCCGACCTAACTGAGGAAAAACAGCTTCTTAATCAGGAAATAGAGGCATATAAACGCCAGTTATTAACACTCAAAAGCGAATTCAGCACATTACTCTCTGACGCCGATTCAAAAATACAGTCGCTGACTCAATCAAGCGAAACACAGCAACAAGATATCTCCATTTTGACCCAGGAGAAACTGCTGCTTGACCAGAAAATTACCAGCCTGGCACAGGAGAAAGATCTACTAAACCAGAATATTTCCAGTCTGACTCGGGACCAGCAACTTCGCAACCAGGAAATCGAAGCATACAATCGCCAGTTGCTGGCCCTCAAGGGTGAGTACGAGGTAGTTAAATCGAAATACGAAGAATTGATCAAACCGGCTCGATCATCCAAGGGTAAATATATCGCCGAGGTTTATTACGTCAAGAGTAAGCAGCGCGACATAATTCGTTACAAGCAACCGGGCGATGGTCAATTTACCAGCCTGTCTCTCACTGAGGTAGAGAAACGTCTGAACCTGTTGAAAAAACAACACGGCAAAGATCTTTATGTGAAGATCATTATCCCACAGGACAGTGGCCTGACCTACAACGAGGCCTGGGAATTTATGCGCAACCTTCTGGTTAAGTACGATTATTATTACCAGGAATAGCGGAAGGCACTGGAGAGACTTTCAATTTAATCATCGCTACTGCTACAATCGCGCACCAGTGTCCCCGTGGCACAACTGGATAGCGCGACGCCCTCCTAAGGCGTAGGTTGCCCGTTCGAATCGGGCCGGGGACACCATAGTTACTTTTTATTTGATATCATCTTAACTGCCGCTTCATTTTTTTAAGCAGTAAATTTACTTATAAAATTATTTTCTAGAGAGAAGTCCATGATTGATTTAAAACCAGTAATCACTGTATCGGCAGTGATATTGCTACTTAATGCATGCGACACCATCGTCAATCCGAATATTGTTGACTTTAGTGAAATATCTGTCGCCGCGCATTCTACAATCGATGCTGGTCTGGACGGCACCTATACCACCGGTTGTTATCCTGGTGGCGACGGGACTATTAATGAAGACCTGCGAATTCGTGGCAATACCTGGAACTACACTATCAACGACTTTACTTCGAGTGATTGTTCGACGACACCTGCCGCTGGCACTATTTCGGGGACGTTTAAAATTGACGGCACGGATATTGATGCTACCTGGGTTGATGGTGCAGGTGGAACAACGACCGCACCACTGGCTGCTATTGACGATGGTAGCTTTCTAAACAACCCTGAATCAGTAACACCGCTTCTCATTACTATTTCCGGGGCTACAGGTTCACTCTCCGCAACCTCTGGTACTTCCGCGTTCTTTTATGTCGTAGACGATACCGGTGCGGATAATGTTTTGTATCGTGATTGGGAATTCGATGCCGGGGTCGATGTCGTGGCAAGTAATTTTATCCCTTATAAAGAAATTAATGTTGACTCAACCGAGATATTTGTCGCCGCGCATTCCGGGACCGATGCAGGCCTGGATGGAACCTATTCCACTGACTGTTATGCGAGTGGCAGCGAATTTTTCAACGAAGATTTGGTAATTTCGGGTAACCAATGGGACTACACTAACACTGAATATCTTTCAATTGACTGCCTGACAGAACTGTCAGTAAGCACTATTTCAGGAACATTTGAATTAGATGGTACTGCTTTATCAATTACAGACTGGGTTGATAATGCGGGTGCCAGTGTCCCAGTACCTCCTGATACCGCTGATACTGACGATGATGAAGCCATCACGCTAAGTTCTACAGAATCGGTGACCCCGCTTCTCCTTACCATTTCTAATGCTACTGGTTCATTCTTTCCCAGCCCCGATACTTCTTCATTCTTTTTTGTTGTAGACGACACGGGCGCGAATAATGTTTTGTATCGTGATCGGAACTACGATGGTGGTGAGTTTGTTGTAGAGGCCAGTAATTTTGCCCCCTATACAAAACAATAATTTCGTAAGTATAGGTAGGATTTGACCTTGTGATAAGCTGTAGTGAATTTGCGCTATGGTTAACGTAAGGACTGGTTCGATGGGGACACCATTTAAATTTATCTAATTAAAATCTCTGGCACGCCATCGAGGCGTGCCTCAAGGATTAATTCTCAGTTTATACCAAACGATGAATGTTTACTCTAGCCATACCTCGTAACGTTTAGACCCATTGATATGCTGAAATAAATTTTGCGGAATCAGGCCCGATTCCTTTAAATCCTGCTGAATTTTGTCCAGGTCAATTGCTTCGCTTTTTTGCAAACTGGCCAGTACATCATCAGGCATGAGGTTTCCCAGATCCAAAGCTAACTCTGCAGGCACTTCGGCTTTCACCTTCTCTTTTTCATTGTCATAGACTCTAATACACAGTTTTTTGGCCAGTGAGCTAACATCTTGCACGGCCACTTCCTGTTCTTCAGACATCGGTTGAAGCTGTAGTGTTCGTGCTTTTTCGAGTGTCTTTGTACAAAGCGAGCGGAGAAGCAGGTTCTGCCAGGACAAACTGACACCCAATGTTTGCAAGTGCTGTACTATCCCCTGAAATGCTCGCATTATCATAAATAATTGCGATGGGCCCGCCGAACGAAACCACCACTTTTTTTCCCCGAGCAAACGTTCCACACTGGCTTCAAGTTCCCAGTGTTGTATATGGAATAATCCTTTCTGGGTAAAAGGCATAAAAAGAAACCTACATAACATCGGTAAGGTATCACCCAGTTTAATCAATTTTTTGGGGTCGAACCCCATGGCCGTGAAATTTCGCAAAGGGATGACACTCTTGCCTTCGCTAACAGCAAGAATCAAGTTCAAAAAAGCCAGCCTTGACTGCTCAGAAATTTCAATATGGCAACCGAAATCCATTAATACTACTTCGGGTGCATTATCCTGATCACGCCGAAAGTAATAATTACCCTTATGCGGGTCACCATGCACAACACCCAATTCAAACAGGCTTTTAAAGAGCGTAGTCAACAGAATTTCTGCGATTATCCTCTTATCCCGAACAGGCCAGTCGACGATCTCGTCAATATACTGTCCGCTTTCCCAACTCTGCACCAGTAGGTCTGGGCGAGTGTAGTCTGAATAAACCGAGGGTACGCATAGACCCGAAATATCTAGCTGGTTTTTAAATAACTGCTGGATTCTGGATTCTTCGCGGTAATCAAGTTCGCGATCCATATTATTCTTAAAGTTCTGTTTATATGACTCGAGATCCATACCCCATTCTTTAACTGGGCCAAGCCCCGGCATCAATCCGAATAACTTGATTTCGGCCTGCACCTGATCTGAAATATCGGGGTAGCGAACTTTAACCGCGACTGGTTTACCATCGGACAATTTGGCTGCGTGCACCTGGCCGAGCGACGCGGCATGATCTGATTCTTCAATGCTCTGAAAAACCGAACCAAGGGGCTTGCCAAGGGCGGCTTCTATCGACGGCAGTACGCCTTCTAACTCTACTGCGGGTATTCCCTTAACTAGTGAATCGAAACTATCGTCCTGTGAGGCGGTTAATAATTGACCCACTTTCATTAGCGCACCACGGGCGTCAGAAAATTGACTCACTAGCGCTCTTTTTGCTATTTCTTTCTTACTTTCCGAATCGAGTTTTCTTAGTCTATTGGCCTGCAACGCGACCTTCGCAATACGTAAACCACGATCGACAAGGCTCGCAATCACTAAATTAATGCCCCTGAAAGAAAAAGGAATTTTGTATGAATTCTTTACGCGGGCCAAAATAGTCAATGTAGTCGGACGTCCAGTGATTCCATTGACATTCCTTTTTAGCCTGCCAGTCACTCGAGATAGCACTTAGGCGATCAAACAACTGCGACGAAACCTGATCCGCCTCAGGCCAGGATATCCCAGACCACATAGGTCCTCTTACTGCAGTGTACGGGTCAATATAAACACGCATACGCTCGAAACCCTGGCTTACGCCGTCAATGACGGGAGACTCAACGATAATGTCGATACGATCACGATAGCGTTTGTTATTTTTACATCCGAGACTCAAGGTCGCGCCTTCGAATTTCTGCCCTTCTTCGACATAGTCATGGAGAAATATAAATGCCATCAAAGAATCGCATTCATTCATCAAATAGTCAGCAAATTCAAGGGCTTCAATAGAAATATCGGAACATTCCTGTTTGACGATTCGATTGGCAAAAGCAATCAGATCCTGGTCTTTTTCCTTGTACACCTTGAAGCTCTGGAAATTAGTTAAATTATACTTATTCCAGGGTCTCGACCACCCCAGTTTCTTAGACTGCCGGTAACCTTCAAACGCATTCATCAACAAGCGCAAAATAGCATTTGGTTTTTTGCGATCATTAATCAGCCTCATAACTTGATCATGATCGGACTGATTCTCTACTTTGTAGCTAGTTTCCACAATTCCCTCCGTGCAATGTTTAAAATAACTACTAGAATAATTTTAGAAAAATATTTACCTTCCGATACTGTAGGTATAGTCCATGTATATAGGGTTTCAAGTTTTCTAGCATATACTTTAATAATTTTTCGCGTTTTTAATGGTTTGGCATTGAGGTTTCATCATCGGACAAAACAAACACTGTGAAAACCCATTTAAATAATTTCATATTCAGGCAATTAAAAAGCAATAAATATGCCAGTAAAAATATCAGTTGGTTCAGGTAAAGGCGGGGTCGGTAAAAGCGTTTTATCGACTAATATCGCTTACCTGTTGGGTAAAGCGGGCTTGTCGGTGACCTTGCTCGACATGGATTCTGGCGGGGCTGATTTACATATCCTGATGGGCTTATTCAGGCCTAAATATACGTTGACTGACTTTATTGAAAAAAGAGTCGATTCACTGAATGACGTCGCGCAAAAACTTGAAGGTTTTAATAAAATAAAAATAATCACAGGTACCGGTGATTCATTACACACGGCAAATATGCCGTCCGCTACCAAATCAAAATTACTACGTCACATTCAAAAAATTGACAGTGACGTTGTGATTATTGATGTCGGCGCAGGAACCCATTTCAATACCCTGGATTTTTTTATTGCCGCCGATATCCAGGTTTGTGTTACTACAGGCGACCCGACTGCAATTTTAGATCTATACCGCTTTATTAAACTGGCGGTAATTCGCAAGGCATTATCTTCGTTTCTGGCATACGACGAAGTCAGCAAAGTTATCCGCAAGCGCGACATTAAAGATATTGGGGAATTGTTGGTCATAGCTTCAGAATATGGCGAGGATCGGCGACAGTCGATAGACAATTCAATAGCAGAACTTAACCCCTGTATTGTTTTTAATCAGGTAGATGCTACGCCTAACGCAAAATTTAGTCGTTTAAAATCTTTATTACTCGATTATCTAAAGATTACTAATCTTGATTTGCTAGGTAAGGTTCCCGACGATCCGGAACTCCGAAAATCGGTAAAAGTCTATCAGCCCATAACAAGTTTAAAGCCAGCAGCACCATCTTCCCTGGCCCTGGAAGTGATATGTAGTCGATTATTGAAACATATTGATCGGCTACAATCCTGATAGTCACCTCTCTTTACCCAGCCGCAGATCTTTGGTGACAAACGAATCGGCGTAGATATTGTTTAAATCAGCACCATTTAATTGGGCCTGATTACTTGATTCATCCACCATTGATGGCGATCCACATAGATATATCGAGCAGCCATTCAGGTTGGGACTATTTGCAAAAGCTACCTCTGATGCCCGGCCATGGTGAATATCAGTCATATCTAAGTCCCCCGAAGAATCGGCGCAGGGAAAATACTGTATATTGGAATGCCTCGCCACAAGCTCTGATAGCTCAGAATTAAGATAAAGCCCAGATGGATCGCGCTCACCATGATAGAGGTTAATCAGCCCCCTGTGCCCACTCTCGATAGCTTCGCGCAATATTCCTGCCAATGGCGCTATACCGGTTCCAGTACCGATCATTAACATGTCCTTTTCGATGTTGCCTGGCATGTAATAACAGTCGCCAAACGGGCCTTGAATTTCCAATGTATCACCGGTCTGAACTTTTTCATATAACCAGTTACTGACCACGCCATTGTGCATACGTTTAATATGTAGTTCCAGGAAGTCATCCTGGGTTGGCAGGCTTGCTAGAGAATAACTGCGTATCTCGCCAACAGGCATGCGCAAGTTAATGAATTGTCCCGCACGATAATACAGGTCGGTAGCGGTGCGCAATTTAATGCGGCAAACTTCCCCGGACGGATAATCTTTTGAAATTACCTTCGCCTGAGTAAATATTCCGTATTCATCGACATCGCTAACGTTGAGGTTTCCCTCTGGCACACACTGGCAGGACAAAAAATAGTCATGCGCCACTTCCGAGTCCTTTAACCCTTCGATCGACGTGGCTGGTAAATCACCCTGTTGACAACGCATGACACAAACGTGACAAACACCCGCCTTACAGGCAAAGGGAATATCGACGTTATGGCGCAATAATACGTCCAGCACGGATTCATCCTGGTCGGCTTCATATCGGCTGTCTTTATAGGTAACGACTGACAATAAAATTACTTCGGAAAATCTAGAATTTTTTGATGCGAATACTGCAGCACGCATTCATCTTTTGATGATTTCACCATTACCGCTTTAAACATTTCGTTGGCCGCGAGCCACTCTTTTCTTAAATCGTCGCTGACACCACACTCTTTTATAGCCTCGGAAAGTAGCTGGCTTCGGAGGTCAAATAGCTCCTCAGTAATATACATATAGCCATGTACCACATTCGGAGCCTGGCCCGCATAGCATTTTGGCCCCCCTGTTAACTGAATCATATAATTGGTTTGTTGAGTTACCAGGGGTTCGGGCGCCCGATGCGCGAAATACTTGCTGAGCCAGGGGTGCGCAAATATTTTTTCATAAAAAACCTGATGTACTTTTTCAAAAACTGGTCTGCCACCCAGTCGATCATGCAGTGTTAAATCTATAGCCATGTGTGAAAATGTCGCTCCAGGTTATTATCGTTTATTATGACTCCCGTCACAAAATGGTGGGGTTTTAGTCTGCTTACAACGGCATAAAGCAACAGTGCCAGTCTTTTCGGCGACATATTTAAGCGGGGATATATCTGTGACAGAATGACTACTATCACAAAAGGGTTGCGATTTACTCAATCCGCAGGCACACCAAAAATAAGTTTTGCCCTGTTCAACTTCTGTAAATGCCGGGGTATCGGCTGCTCGTGCAGGTTCTGTCATGTATCACCTCTTGATAAATATTATTAACGTAAATTAGTTGGATTATATCAAGGTCTCATCTGGACCAGGTTAATTCTTTGGGCTAGATTAATTCTTTGAATTCAATCGGCCGATTAAATGCGTTGATCATTTGAGAAATTTTGTCCAAAGGAAGTATTTTTTTCACCCCACCGCGTTCGATAGCTACCGCTGGCATACCGAAAATGACGCAACTGTCTTCGTCCTGAGCTAGTGTGTATGCGCCGTTATCAAACATTTCCTTCATACCATTGGCACCATCGTCACCCATCCCGGTCATAATAATGCCCAGGGTTTGTTTTGGTGCCGATTGAGCAGCTGAACGAAATAATACATCGACAGAAGGACGGTGTCGGCTCACTAACGGCCCTTCTTTAATTGCTACAGAAAGTTTACCCACACGATTTTCAATAATCATATGCTTACCGCCAGGCGCTATCAAAACTTTACCGACTTCAATTGTTTCACCATCGGTGGCTTCTTTAATGTAGGCCTGAGAAATCGTATTTAACCTTTGCGAAAATGCGTTGGTAAAAGCCTCCGGCATATGTTGCACAATTACGATACCCGGAGTATCGGCCTTAATAGACGACAGCACCCGCTCCAGCGCCTGAGTCCCTCCAGTTGAAGCACCAATGGCTATTACCTTGCTAGAGGGCGCGGCCTGAACGGTGGCTTTTTTTGCAAGGATTACATCTGCCGAAAATTTTTCCTGCACGTTTAATTTCGGCAGCGGTTTCACGGTCGATACTTTAAGTTTACTCAGCCGGGCCTTCGATGCGGCTCGAATTGCATGAACAATCTCCAGTTTCTGACTCTGTAATTCACTTTTGAGACTCGTAGTTGGTTTACCCACTATCTCAATGGCTCCGAGACGCAGTGCCTTAACACTGGTCTTGGAAGACTTTTGCGTCAGTGTTGAACACATCACCACCGGGATCGGATTTTCCTTCATTAATTTTTCGAGGAAGGTTATACCGTCCATCCTGGGCATTTCAACATCCAGTGTTATTACATCTGGTTTTATTTTTTCCAGCTTTTGCAGAGCAAATATCGGATCCTGTGCTGTATCAATCACTTCCATGCCTGATGCATCATTGATTATCCCCGATAGAACTTGTCGGACAATCGCCGAGTCGTCTATCACTAATACCTTTATACTCATCTAGTTTTATATTTTCCCGCTTTGAGATTGCATGGATGGTGCGTCGTTGGTCGATTCATGTTTGACCCAGACATCGCCACTGCCTACGTCCATTGCGATGCGCCTATGGCCCTGCTCACCTACGTGCACCACGTTAATTTCTACCTTTCGCTCCATCAACAATTGCATTGCCTTCGCCGCATTTCGTTCGCCGATAAGGTCTTCTTCAGACTTTGCGCTTTTACCAAACATATTAGCACCGCCAAATATTTTCCCCTGATAATCGCTATAATTTGTCTGGTGCAATTTGATAGCCTGATCGAATAAAGTCATCGCTTCGTCACCATAGCGACCATCATATTCGGTAGTTACCGGCGTACCCTTTGGCCGAAATGGTAATACAAAATGGCACATGCCGCCGATATGTAACACAGGATGCCATAGACAAATTGCGATGCAAGAGCCAAGTACAGTATGCACATGAGTACCCGGCTCGCCAAACACGAAATCTCCTGGGTGTAGAAAAACTTTTCTGATTCCATGTTTCATCGATCCACCACTTTGGTAAAAACCTGGTTTGTAAAATCTATCTTTAGACTTTCTGATAGGTAGTTGGGCCTATCAACTTAAGCGGCAAGTCCATGCCTTTCAGTGATTCCGAATGACCGATAAACAATATGCCATCCTGACGTAATACCGATGCCAGGCTGCGGATAATTTTCTCCTTAGTATCGTTATCGAAATAAATAAGAACATTTCGCAGAAAAACCACATCGAAACGCCCCAGATCGGGCAGCGGTTTAATCAGGTTCAGCTCGGTAAAACGAGTTTTAGCGCGTAACTTAGGATCAACCAACAAAAAGCCATCATATTCACCTTTACCCTTTAAACAATAGCGTTGCAAATAAGGCCTTGGAATCGCATCGATTCGGTGGCATTGGTATAAACCTTTTCTCGCCTTTTGAATAATACGACTACTGATATCCGACCCGAAAATTTCCCAGGATACTCTGTCACCAAAATAGTCATCCAGCACCATAGCAATGCTGTAAGCCTCTTCTCCGCTAGAACTGGCTGCACTCCACAATCTAAAGCGCTTATCCTTTGGATGATTGACCAGCACGTCTTTCTTCAAGGTTTCGAAATGCTCAGGCTCACGGAAAAAGTAAGTCTCGTTAGTTGTCAGCAAATCGATCGCCATCTGGCGTTCGATATCGCTGGGTTTACTATTGATCAGAAATTCGGCATAGGCATCGAAACTGTCTAATTTATTGTGACGTAAACGCTTGGTAAGTCTGGAACTCACCAACATATGTTTACTGGGGCCGAGATCGATACCGGCCTCGGCATAAATAAATTCCCTGATAGCTTTGTAAGCTTTTTCAGCGACTTCTTCTGATTTAAATCCAGAAGCTGTAACACTATTCACTTTGGGAAACCTGCCACTAAAAAGTCCATCCCTAAATTAAACTCCTACAGCGGCAGAGTGATTAATTTCTTCACTAACTTTAATCACCTCGGACAATTCATTAATCGCCAGTACATGATCAACATCGAGTAAAATCATTAACTTGTCGTCTACCTTGCCCATGCCCTGGATAAAGTCCGCACGTATCTTCGCACCGAAGGCCGGCGACGCCGCTATCTCACTATCTGCCAACTCGATAACCTCGTTGACGATATCAACAATAATCCCGATCTCGACACTTTCCTGATCGACGTCCTTGATATCGATAATGATGATACTGGTTCGTTTTCCGATCTCCTTCGGCTGATGCTCAAATCGCCTGGCAAGATTCACCACCGGCACCACGTTACCACGCAGGTTGATCACGCCCGATATAAAATCGGGCATCAACGGCACCACGGTTAGATTGCCATATTCGAGTATTTCCCGAATTTGCAATATACCGATTCCGTAGACTTCATCGTTCAATACGAAGGTCAGGAACTGTTGGACATTACCAGACCTGGTCACAGCACCGTCTGCTGATTGACTGTTTTGTTGTGACATCTCAGCTACCTCAGAAACGTTCGAACTGGTTTTCGTCAATCGACCCCATATCAGATTCGGGTTTGGCATACTGCTTATTACTACCTGACCCGTTCATCGTTGGTGCCGAACTACTCTGTTCCGCACTCACATTAGGAGCAGGTGCACTCGATCCATTGTCTGACAGTCGGAAGAAAGAGATCATTTCCAGCAATGATTGCGACTGTCCACGCATTTCCTGCGCTGTCGCTGCCAGCTCTTCTGAGGCCGCCGCATTTTGCTGGGTGACCTGATCGAGTTGCTGCATCGCGCCGGTTATCTGGCCAACACCACCGGCCTGCTCTTCGGACGCCGCGGTGATTTCCTGCACCAGTTCCGCAGTACGTGCGATATCGGGAACCATCTTCTCCAGTAAACCACCCGCTTTCTCGGCTACCTTGACACTATTACCAGTCAGCTCACCGATCTCCGAGGCCGCTACCTGGCTACGCTCGGCCAGTTTGCGCACTTCGGCAGCAACGACCGCGAAGCCTTTACCGTGTTCGCCGGCTCGTGCTGCTTCGATCGCAGCATTCAGCGCCAGCATATTGGTCTGGTAAGCAATATCTTCGATAATGCTGATCTTTTCGGCGATATCTTTCATCGCCTGTACGGTTGCGAGTACCGATTCACCGCCTTCCTTCGCTGCATTGGCCGATTCGGTGGCGATACCGTCGGTTACCCGGGCGTTCTCGCTGTTTTGATTTATAGAGGCCCCCATCTGTTCGACCGACGCACTGGTTTCTTCAACGCTTGCCGCCTGTTCGCTGGCACCCTGACTCAGGCTCTGGGCCGTGCCACTAACTTCTTCAGATGCAGAAGCGAGTGAATTGGAACTGTTCTTCACATCTCCCATGACCGAAGACAGTCGGCTAGTCGTTTCATTGATATCGTTCTTCAGTTG
>JAUVCH010000019.1 GCA_030595795.1 Gammaproteobacteria bacterium | reverse complement strand
CCACCAGCCGTTGATTATTAGTCGGGGGATGCCGAACCATCAAACGCCTTAAGGCGCGCGCCTCTGCGATTAATTCTCGCGAGCCAACCATATAACCGATGCGCAATCCTGGTGCCAGTGTCTTCGACAGACTACCCACATAAATCACGCGTTCGCCGCTATCGAGGCTTTTTAATGCTGGGGTGGGTTCACCGACGAAATTGATTTCACTTTCATAGTCGTCCTCGATGATGAGGAAGTCGTGTTCTTCGGCATCGGCGAGTAACCTTTGCCGACGTTCCATCGGCATTGTCACGGTGGTGGGTGACTGGTGGCTGGGGGTAACATAAACGAATTCGCACTGGTTGACCTGGTCTCCTGGTACCACGCCATTGTTATCGATTTTAAGTGGCACGACTTCGGGAGATTTGAGCGAAAATATGTTGCGTGCATCGGCATATCCCGGGTTTTCGATGCCGAGCTTTGTGTCTTTATCGATAAGCAAATCAGCGAGTATATACAAAGCCTGCTGCGCGCCCATGGTAATGAGAATCTCATCGCGTGACGCCCATACTCCACGCCGAGGTAGAATACGCGCCTGAATCTGTTCGATTAATAGCGGGTCATCGGTGTCGATATGATCGGGGGTAACGTCCTGAATATCACTAACACTCAGAGCCTGGCGGCAACATTCACGCCAGTCAGTCACCGGAAACAACGAAGGGTCAAGTTGACCAAACAAAAACGGGTAGGGATACTTTTTCCAGTCTACGGGTTTAACAATATTCCTTTGCTGGGAGGGGTGAAACTTAATATGCCGATCCCAGTCTGGTTGAGTTTTACATTCTGTCGGCTCGGGTTTTTTCAGGTTGACCCGGCCGTTTAACATGGTTTTATCGATGTAATAACCACTACGCTCACGCGATACTAGATAACCTTCATCGATGAGTTGCTGATAGGCGAGTACGACAGTATTCCGAGCAATGCCCAGATGTTTGGCCAGTTCGCGAGAGGAAGGCAGGGGAACTTCAAGTGGCAACTTATCGTCTAGAATGGCAGTCACTATGGTTTCGCGTAACTGGCGCTGGTAGCTTACTTTACGTTCGGTAGATATCTTAAACAGACGGTTCCACATCATCTGTTGCTGCCGGTTTTGCATGCTCAACTTTTCACCACTATGGATCTAACCACCTGAGGTACCTGTCATTCCGGCCTATTGTCGCACTGTTTTGGCCTTATCAATAGCAGTATTCTGGCTCTATAGTATTGAGAGCAAAATAACTTAGCTTGTGGGCTATATAATACTGATATGATTTAACCCTGTCAGGGCACGGAGAAGCGCCCAAAACCAGCCTCGAGGATAGCGCCTCGACATAACCGAAGCCGTGGAGAATTCCAATGAAACCGAACGATTTAAGCGAAATAGTCAGCAGCGACAAAAGCCACGTCTGGCACCATCTTAGCCAGCACAAACCTTTGCAGACTAGCGACCCATTGGTGATTGTCGAAGGCAAAGGACTGCGTGTAACAGACATTAACGGACGCGAATACCTCGATGCGGTATCGGGTGGTGTGTGGACGGTTAACGTCGGTTATGGCCGTGAAAGTATTGCCGATGCGGTACGCGATCAACTGGTTAAGATGTGCTACTTCGCGAATTCGGCCGGTAATATCCCCGGCGCTCAGTTTGCTGAAAAACTGATTGATAAGATGCCAGGTTTGAGCCGGGTTTATTATTCGAATTCGGGCTCTGAAGCCAATGAAAAAGGCTTCAAGCTGGTTCGCCAGTTGGCTGCCATGAAAAACGATGGCAAGAAACACAAGGTTCTATATCGTGATCGCGATTACCACGGCACCACCATCACCGCATTGAGTGCTACTGGCCAGGATCAGCGCAAGGATCAATACGGCCCGTTTACCCCAGGTTTTGTCGAAGTGCCACACTGCCTGGCCTATCGTGCCCCCAATGGCGACGATCCAGACTATGGCGTACAGGCCGCGAAAGAAATCGAAAAGGTCATTCTACGCGAAGGGCCGGATACCGTCGGCTCGCTCTGTCTGGAACCGATTACGGCTGGTGGTGGCGTGATACTTCCGCCCGAAGGTTATTTCGAAACGGTACAGGAAATCTGTCAGAAATACGGTGTGCTGCTACATATCGATGAAGTCGTCTGTGGCATGGGCCGCACCGGCAAGTGGTTTGGTTATCAGCACTATGGCGTTAAACCCGATATCGTCACCATGGCCAAGGGTGTTGCCAGTGGTTATGCGGCGATTTCGGTAACCGTGACGACCGAAGATCTGTTTAATGAATTTCTCGCCGATCCATCGGATAAAATGAGTTATTTCCGGGATATCAGCACCTTCGGCGGTGTTGCTGGTGGTCCAGCCGCTGCACTGGCGAATATGAAAATCATCGAAGAAGAGAACCTGCTCGATAACGTCAATAACATGGGCGAGTATTTAATGGATAGCTTGAATGAATTAATGGGCAAGCACGAAATTATTGGTCAGGTACGCGGTAAAGGGTTATTCGTAGGTGCCGAGTTGGTGAAAGATCGTAACACTCGCGAACCGGTAGATGAATCGGTAGCGGCTGCAGTTGCTGCGGATTGCCTGAAGCAGGGAGTCATGATTGGTCGAACTAATCGCAGCCTCGCGGAGTATAATAATACACTGTGCCTGAGCCCGGCTTTGATTTGCACCAAAGACGATATCGATGAAATCGTTAATTCTATCGATGTTGCGCTTGGAAACGTCACTCAGTAGAAGAGCATTAAAACTATGCCAGCCGACAGTGGCTGGCATTTTTTATAGATCAACATGAACCCTGCCTTACCCATAACCGAGCCCCTCGATACCGATAAAGTATTGGACGATATAGCGGTCACGCTTAAAGAGATGGATTTCCTTTATCTTGACTCGTCCAAAGTTATCGAGCTGCTGTCAGAAATCGCAGTTGCTACCATCGGCCAGGATCCGTTATTCCTCGATAGCTGGAATAGCCTCGAAGAAGATCAATACATGGCAGACGGCGGGAAATATCGCAAGCGACGTCATGCTACCTTTGCCACTCAACAGGCTGGCGAACAACCACGTCTAATGCCACATCAGCCGCATTATCAAACCCTTGACTACAATGAATTGAATGGCGGCATCGCACGATACTTTGCGCCAATACTGATCGATCTGCTGAATAGCAGAACTCTGTCGTCATTGCTCGAAATGGGCAATAAACTATTTAGCCAGATCACCGGTAACCATCGATGGCATATCGAATTACATCAATTTCGCATCGAAGCGCGAGATGGTAAAACAGGCAACCCCACCCCAGAAGGCGTCCACCGAGATGGTGTCGATTTCGTTATGGTAGTGATGATTAAGCGTGTCAATATCGAAAGTGGTGCGACTACAATCTATAATCTCGACAATCAATTGGTCGGTGAATTTACCCTGTTAAATGTCTTCGATATGGCGATCGTCAATGATCACCAGGTTTATCACGGTGTCACGCCAATAACGCAGCTTGATCCGGAAAATGAAGCCTATCGGGATGTGCTGGTAATTACATTTAAAAGGGACTGAAAAATAATGGAAACAGTAGACAGGTAGGGGCCAAATTCAATTATAATTCGCGGGTTTCGGGCTGTCTAATTACATCTGAGGAATATCGTGGAAAGAGAAGCAATGAATTTTGATGTGGTTATCGTCGGTGGCGGGCCATCGGGATTAACCACGGCTATCCGTCTTGCGCAACTGGCGCAGGAAAAGGAATGCGAACTGACCATTTGTATCCTCGAGAAGGGCTCGGAGATAGGCGCGCATATTCTGTCGGGCGCCGTACTCGAACCGCGTAGCCTTAACGAACTCATCCCCGACTGGAAAGAAAAGGGCGCGCCGCTTAATACACCGGTAAAATCTGACGCGTTTCGTTACCTTACCGAGTCGGGGTCTTATGGTTTACCGACTCCGCCGCAAATGCATAACGAAGGCAATTATATCATCAGCCTGGGTAACTTCTGTCGTTGGCTGGCCGAGCAAGCCGAAGAACTCGGCGTCGAGATATTCCCCGGATTTGCGGCTGCCGAAGTGCTCTACGACGCCGATGGTGGCGTACGTGGTGTTGCTACCGGTGATATGGGCATAGGCAAGGACGGTGAGCCCACCGATAATTTTGAACCCGGTGTTGAGTTGATTGGACGCCAGACAATTTTCTCCGAAGGTTGCCGTGGCTCGTTAACTGGTGAGTTGATGAAAAACTTCGGCCTGCGCGATGGCGTGGAGCCACAAACTTACGGCATAGGCATTAAAGAGCTGTGGGAAGTAAAGCCCGAAGTCCATAACGAAGGCAGTACGCTGCATACTATCGGGTGGCCGATTAAGTCAGATACCTATGGCGGCTCTTTCCTTTATCATATTGCTGATAATCAGGTGGCTGTCGGTTTCGTAATTGGCCTCGATTACAAAAATCCGCATTTAAGCCCGTTCGAAGAATTTCAGCGCTTTAAAAATCATCCCGATATCCGTCCGGTATTCGAGGGCGGCAAGCGTATTTCCTACGGCGCGCGAGCTCTCTCCGAGGGTGGTTTACAGTCAATACCGAAATTGACCTTCCCCGGTGGGTTGCTGGTTGGCGATACTGCGGGCTTCCTCAACGTGCCGAAAATCAAAGGTACCCACACCGCGATGAAGTCGGCGATGGTTGCAGCGGAAGCGATATTCGAGTTACTACCAGCCGAATATGACGAAGAAAATCCGGGTCCGGCGCTGGAAGCGATAGCCTACCCAGAGCAACTCAAGAAAACCTGGCTATGGGGCGAATTGCACAAGGTTCGTAACATCCGACCTGGCTTCCAGAAGGGCCTGTGGTTGGGTTTGGCAAACGCCGCGCTGGAATCTTATGTGTTCCGTGGTAAGTCACCCTGGACTCTGGGGCATCATAAAGATAACGAACAAATCGGAAAGAAGGATCAGTATCCGAAAATTGATTATCCAAGGCCCGATAACGAAGTTTCCTTCGACCGTCTCTCATCAGTATTTCTGTCGAATACCTATCACGAAGAAAATCAACCTGCGCATTTACGCCTACGCGATGAGAGCGTGCCGATCAATATTAATCTCGCCGAATACGACGCGCCGGAACAGCGCTATTGCCCGGCAGGGGTCTATGAAATTATCGAAGCCGACGGTCAGCCGCAATTACAAATCAACGCGCAAAACTGCGTCCACTGTAAGACATGCGATATAAAAGACCCAGGGCAGAATATTCACTGGACGGTGCCTGAGGGGGGGGGCGGACCCAGCTACCCGAATATGTAAATGCCACATTGTGTCATCGAATATTCCAGTGATGTCGCTGATCAGATAGCGATTGATGATCTAGTGGCTGCCGTACACGACGGGGCTTTCAGCTCCGGCCTGTTTCCAGAGTACGATATCAAAACTCGTGCTATTGCTTACGAGCATCATCGTACGGGCCAGACAACGGATTCGTTTGTTCATGTGAATCTGCATTTGTTATCGGGTCGGGATGATAATCAAAAAGCCGACTTGAGCGAAAAAATACTGGCGAGTATTGAGTCGCTATTGCCTCAGGTCGTCAGTGTCGGTGTCGAAATTATTGATATGCACCGGGATAGCTATCGTAAGAGGGTGCTTGGATAGGCACACTATTTTAGCAAAGGCCTTAACATCCATAATCCAATCACTGGTCCAGGAAAGAGTAGCCAGAATATAAACTCCGGGCCTATCACTGTAAGCAACGAGTTAATCAGCTGAATGCTGAAAACCGTGATCAGAAACCCGATCGAATTCACAATCGTCAAGGCTGAGCCGACATATTCCCTGGGCGCATTCTCCGCATTCAGGGCAGAAAACTGGGGTGAGTCGCCGATCACTGCGATGCCCCAGACTAAAAGAAAGCCAATAAACACAGGTAGCCCAGCATAAAAAAATAACGGTGATAGTAAACAACAGATGCCCGATATGGAAAGCTGAAATGCGGCTACTTTGGCGCTTCCGATTTTGTCCGAAATAACACCACCAACTGCGCAGCCGAAAAAGCCGATCCCAATAATCAGGAAAGACCATAGTGGTATATTGAGTGCACTGTGGTTCAGCTCGCTGTATGCCAGTAGCCAAACAGGGATAAAAGTCCATAAGGCGTATAGCTCCCACATATGGCCAAAATAACCAAAGGCTGAAGCGCGAAATGCTTTTGAGCGAAAAATAATGCGCAGTGCCTGTGGGTTAAATGCAGATCCTTTCGGTAAATGCGGTCCATCGGGAACCAGCGTTAACATCAAAGTACCACCAACGACAGACAAAATGGAAACCCCCGTCATTACCTGCTGCCAGGGAATTTCACTGCCGCTGGCTCGAATCAGATGGGGGAAGGCAGTGCCGAGCACCAACGCCCCGACCAGATATCCAAGCGCTCGCCCTAACCCTTTGTCGAACCATCCAGCTGCTATTTTCATACCGACTGGATAGATGCCAGCGAGGAAAAAACCGGTGGCAAACCTCAGTATGAGTAAGCTCGACAGGCCTTCAGCACTGTATAAAACAGCAACATTTGCCAGCGCACCGAATACAGAACAGATAAAAAATACGCGGCGAGGAGAAAACCGATCAGCGATGGCAAGAAATGCGAAAACTAATGTGCCGATAATAAAACCTAACTGCACCGCTGCGGTGATATAGCCGACTGATTGCTCTGCAAGCCCCCAGTCGCGTTGCAAATCGAACACTATTGCGTTACCGGCAAACCATATGGAGGTGCCGGTAAATTGAGAAAGGATAATTATAGGCAATATGTAGGTGGGACGGGTCATTCTGCTAAAAATACCGGGCGATTTTCCGAACTCGTTTCTTGAAGAACCTTGTCTGCGCTGAAGGGTTATGATTAACCGGCGCGGGTAGGCTGGCTGCTAGTTGAATTGCCTGACTCGCCGAGAGCCCTGCTGCAGAGGTACCCCAGTAATGTCTGGCAGCCGCTTCGACTCCGTAGATGCCCCGACCAAATTCAACCACGTTTAAATACAACGCCAGTATTCGGCGCTTGGACAAATTTCTTTCCATCGCTATCGTAAAAACCAGTTCGTGCCACTTGCGCAGGGGATTACGCGAGGAAGAGAAAAAAAGGTTTTTAACGGTTTGTTGCGAGATTGTACTGCCGCCATAAACGAAACGTTTTTCTTCCAGATTATATTCCATCGCTGCCTGAAAGGCCTCGAAATCTACACCATCGTGCCAGTAAAAATTGGCATCCTCGGCGACGATAAGCGCACGAACCATGTGCCTCGAAATTTTGCTCATTGGTTTAGGCGTCCATTTTAATCGAGGCCAGTTGCGTTGCTGGCGGTCGGCGACATACTGTTTAATGAAACTCGATTGCTGTACACGCCCCTGCTTATATGAATCCCAGTCGGGCCAGATGCTCAGTAAATAAGCAAAATCGATAATCGCCAGGATAAAAATAATACTGAGAATCCAGCGCAGAGTCGACTTAAGCATGAGCAAAATCTTCCCCCAAAACTGAATCAAGCAAGCCAATCAGACTATCCGCATTGTCCCGATTAAAACACATCGGTGGCTTAATCTTTAAAACATTATGATAAGGCCCATCAGTACTAATCAACACACCACCCTGTTTCATACGCTCTCCAATATAGCTAGCCTGTGTCGCTGCAGGCGTGAGTAAATTGTGATCGGTAACTAGTTCGACTCCAATAAATAATCCCAGGCCTCGAACATCACCAATGATCGGATATTTCAGCTTAAGCGTCTCTAAGCCTTTGAGCAGGTAATCTCCAACCTCGAGCGCGTTATTCTGTAATTGCTCGTCTTCAATAACATCGAGCACCGCAAGGCCGATGGCACAGGAGACCGGGTTACCGCCGAAGGTATTAAAGTACTCCATGCCATTGTTGAAACTGTCGGCTATTTCGCGTGTGGTAATCACTGCGGCTAGTGGATGGCCATTGCCAATGGGTTTACCCAGCGTCACGATATCGGGGATCACCTGCTGAGTTTCGAAGGCCGAGAAATGTGTGCCGACGCGCCCGAAACCGACCTGGACTTCGTCAGCGATACAAACTGCGCCGGTTTCCCATGCGTGTTGGTAAGCGGCGGCCAGGTAACCATCGGGCAATACTACCTGTCCACCGCAGCCCGATATGGATTCGCATATGAACGCGGCCGCTTCGTGTTTTAGACACTCTTTAACGCTTTTTACATAGCCGTCGTGATCGGCTGGGTCGCGATAATAATCCGGTGATCTTGCTTTGTGCACATTTCCGGGGCGCCCACTACCGCCTTTGCCATCGTGTTTGTAGGGGCTGATATCGATTAATGAACCAAGATTACCGTGGTAGGCGTGATCGACAGTGACGATATTCTGTCGAGCGGTATAGTGCTTTGCTAACCGTAGCGCGAGGTCGTTAGCCTCGCTACCGCTATTAACTAGATAACACACTGACAATGGATCGGGAAATTTCTCCAGCAGGCGTTCGCAATAGTCGGTAATCGATGAATAAAGATAACGCGTATTGGTGCTAAGTAAACGTGCCTGACGAGCACCTGCTTCAACCACTCTGG
Organism: Gammaproteobacteria bacterium; assembly: GCA_030595795.1. Lineage (GTDB taxonomy): Bacteria > Pseudomonadota > Gammaproteobacteria. The sequence continues at coordinate 34,855 of JAUVCH010000019.1, read as the reverse complement.
GATGGCAATGGCCGACATGCGGAACATTGTTGACGGCATCGAGGTAACGCCGTCCGGTGGCATCGTACAGGTATTGCATGCTGCCGCGAATTGTATGAATTGGTTCACGATGCGACAGGCTTAACGATGGATTCAGGTTGAGTTTTCTCGATTCGAGAATCGATGCATTTGCTGATTCCGGGCTTTCCAGCAGGGTTGGCGGAATATTCAGAATAAGATTCGGATCGGGGCATAAGCTTAGCCAGACATCACGATAAACATGCGAGCCCGAACCGAAGAAATTATCGGTTTCGTCGAGCATGTCGAGGATAATTTGAAAGTGAAGATGCGGTGGCCACCGACCATTTTCCTCGTCAGTACCGAGCACGGCAATTTGTTCTCCCGCTTTAACCGAGTCGCCAGTTTTGAGTTTTATTGATTCCGGTGAAAGGTGTCCGTAGAGGGTATAAAAAATCAGATCCGTTTGAGGTATTTCGTGCTCAAGAATGATGCAGCCACCATAGTCGAAAGCCTGAGCGTGATTGGCAGTGGAAAATACTTTTCCCTCCATCGGTGCATAGACAGCAGTACCCGCCTCGATAAAAATATCGATGCCGAGGTGCATGGTGCGTTGTTGTCCATCGCTATCGACGAAAGCATCGTCATCGTAGAGCAAACGGTGCTCACCATAACCACCAACGCCAGCTAAACAACCGGCATCTTCGATTGCCCGGCTGAGGGTTTTTGTCATTTGTTCGGTATCGCTGGATTCTTTCGGGTTGCCGAAATATGGGCTTGCGACACCCAGGTCGAGCCATAGTAAAAGATCGTTTTGAAAATCAATATTAACAACAGAGTGAAAGTTATGTTGATTAGCAGATAACCAATCTGTAACTAAAAACTGTTGTGGCACGGCCTCCAGCCTACAGGCCTGTCGAAATACGTAGTGGGCGAAGCTGGCTGGTATGTTCTTGAGCTTTGCCAGCAACGTCCAGGCAGGTATTTCGCTGATACTGAGATACTTGTTACCGGGATCGAGCGAGCGTTGATAGGCGCACACACAGACACTCATGCACAGGCGCATGCAGATGAGATCGAAGAAAATCTCGATCTCCGCTTCGTTTAACGCTAGCTGTTCGTGGTAACCCTTCACGATAGCAACAGCAGCATCGAGCGGATGGTCTTTGTCGAGCATGGCATAGGCAGCGGCGACTGCGGGTTCGGCTACCGTCCAGGAATAAACCATATCGCCAAAATCGATAATACTGCTGACTTGTTGTTCCCAGGCGGAATCACCTTCGACCAGACTATTATTGTCATTTGCATCGTTGTGAATGGCGCTGCGCCTGAGCTGACTATCAAGGGCGGGTAAACTGTCACGAAATCGCGATTCGAAGTGTTCTACCAGCGCGCGCTTTTCGTTGCTGGCCAGCAGGGGTTTAAATTTTTCCAGCGTATCGAGCACTTCGTGCATCTTCCACAGTAGAGGGCGTTCGAGTGCCGGGTGTTTAAAATCGAGTAACGACTGGTCCACGGTTGCCAGCTTCTTGCCGAGGTCGTAAAGTAACTCGGGGAAGTGTGGGTTAACATCTGATAGCAAACGGCCCTCGACGTAATTCAAAAGCCGACACAGGTGTTGCTTGCCGGACCTATCTTCGATGGATTCAATCACCTTGCCATTGATCGATTCCTGGCTGATGGTCTGATGTGAAAATACACCACTTTCGGATAATTGCTGAAACACCAGGTGTTGGCATTCGAGTATGCCATCGAACTCATTTTCATTGGCGATCTTAAAAACGAATTTGCTACTAGTCGCTGTCACCAGATAATTCAAATCGCGCTCGCCATTCAACAACTGTAATTCACCATCAAGATTAAACAGCTGGCTGACCAGTAAGGTCGCTTCGTCGATAGTAAAGTCGGGTAACAGGCAGCTGTTGGTCATGAGAATCAAAGAAGGCCTAAACAGATAGTTTACTAAAGAAACCGCAGGCACTCTAATAATTGATGTCGCGTACTTGCAGCAACAGGTCGTGCGGGTCAAACTACAGCGCTTTCTAATCCTTTACTTTGGCATGAAATGTTTCTAATGAAGAAAATGAGGAGAGATTTATGTCCCTGCGTCTTGGCATTGATACGGGTGGTACCTTCACCGATGCTGTTCTGGTAAACGATGACAAGCAAATTATCGCTGCCGAAAAAAGCCTCACTACCCGTTTCGACCTGAGCGTTGGTATCGGCGATGTGGTGGGCAAACTGCCACAGGATGCGCTGTCAGAAGTCACCATGGTGTCGCTATCAACCACCCTGACGACTAACTCCGTGGTTGAAGACCTGGGTGCGCCAGTGTGTGTTCTGTTACCCGGTTATAACGAAGCGCAGGTAAAACAAAGTGGCTTGCTCGATATCTTGCCACCGCAGCTGGTAGTTATTCTCGAGGGTGGTTTCGACGCGGTCGGTAAAGAGCAACAGCCGTTAGACGAGACTACCGCACGCGAGGCCATTCTCAAGTTACAGAATCAGGCTTCGGCGTTTGCCATTTCGAGCATGTTTGGCACCCGGAATGCCGAGCATGAAAACAGATTGAAAGCGATGGTGAATGAACTCACCGGTATGCCGGTAATCTGTGGCTACGAACTGGCCTCGAGTCTGGGCGCACCGAGGCGAGCACTCACCGCAGCATTAAATGCGCGCATGGTGCCACCGATTAAGGAGCTAATCGGCTCGGTGACTAAAATACTCGACCGGCATAAGATTGAAGCTCCCCTGATGATTGTTAAAGGCGATGGCTCGCTCGCCAGCCTCGAAAACGCCATCGAGAAACCCATTGCAACGGTGTTATCCGGCCCTGCGGCCAGCGTCATCGGTGCCTGTCAGCTTAGCGGCCTGCAAAATGCCATCGTTGCCGATATGGGCGGCACCACCACCGATATTGCCGTGGTCAGCAATGGTCAACCCGAGCTATGCGTAGACGGTGCCACCATCGGCAATTGGCAACCGATGGTCGAGGCAGTGCGCGTCAGTTCGGTTGGTCTCGGTGGTGATAGCGAAGTTCGTTTTGGTGGACATAAGGGATTGAGTATCGGCCCAAGACGCGTGGTGCCCACTAGTTTGCTCGGGCATTTGTACCCGGAAATAATTCCAAAGCTTGAATCGCAGTTAAGCGGCATGGTTAGTGCTCGCAGTAATCGATTTGTCCTGCGTCTGGAAAATAACGCAGCGCTACTGCAACAACTAAATAAAACCGAGCGCGAAGCCTGGGATGCTCTTGCCGAGGGGCCGGTTGAGCTAGATGCCATCGTCGTGAATAACCGGGAATATGCGCGAGCGCTGGCGAAGCTCAAGCGGCTTGGTCTCGCTATTTATAGCGGGTTCACACCGTCTGATGCCGTGCATGTGTTAGGCATTAACTCGCACTGGAATAAGCGTGCGGCAGAGCTATCGGCCAATATCTGGATGCGACAAATGCGTTTTCTTTACGGTTACGGAAAATGGCCAGCGGATGATACCGAGTTCGCCTGCCGCGAGGTATATAACCTGGTCATTGAGAGCATCCGTCGCCTGTTAATTGAAGTCGGATTAAACGAATCCGAGTTAGCTAACGGTAAAGTCGAACCGATGGTCGATTTGATTACCAAAATGATTTTACAGGGTGCTAGTGATGCGGATCGAATTCCATTATTCAAACTTGATTTCGCCAGCGATTACCCGATTGTCGCGGTGGGTGCTCCCGCAGCGAGCTACTATCAGGACGTCGCCAAATCTATGAATATAGGCTTGCAGTTACCCGAGCATGCGGATGTAGCCAATGCCTACGGTGCGGTCATGGGTAGCATTGTGCAACGTGCTCAGATGACCGTTACCCAACCGTTATTTGGGACATTTTGTTTGTTTACCGATAAAGGTCCTAAGCAATTCGATAGTCTCGTAGCAGCACAGGAATTTGCTATACCCATCGTTGTCGGTGAGGCTGAAGAAAAAGCCCTGAGCGCAGGTGCGAAAAAGCCACAGGTGACACTGAGTTACGACAATGTGCATGTTAAAGATGAAATCGATGGTGAGCTGTTTCTGGAATCGACCATTATTGCTACAGCCATTGGCCCCGCCTGCGATTGGTCTACGCCATGAATAGGGAAGAACTTGAAAGTGTGCTGGCACCTTACGGCTTGAAGTTACGCGGTGTTGTCGGGCTGACCCAGGATGAAATACGCGACTATGGTTTTGCTGGTTTTCAGTCGGTCGCACTAGTTGGTAATATCGGGTCATCTTTCTGGCCTGAATTTACTCAATCAAATGAATATCTCGATGGTGAAGTCAACCCACTGGATCGCTGGAGTATGCGTGTTGCCGATGAGCTGGCTCCAGCATTAAATGCCAGGCCGATTTATCCGTTTCAGGGTCCACCGTATTTACCATTCCAGCAATGGGCGAAACGAGCCGAAGCTTTACATCAATCTCCGATCGGACTCATGATGCACCCGCGATACGGGCTATGGCATGCCTACCGGTTTGGGCTCTTGTTCGTCGAAGAATTCGATACCAGTCTGGTGAAACAGGACTCACCCTGCTTAAGCTGTGTTGAACAACCCTGCCTGAATACCTGTCCGGTAGGTGCTTTTTTATCGGAAGGATACGATGTACCCAGTTGCACCGATTATTTGAAACAAAATCCATCAGCAGAGTGTTTTCAACATGGGTGTATGGCGCGGTATATGTGTCCGGTTGGGCGTGAGTTTCGCTACGATGATGAACAAAGCCAGTTTCACTTAAGGGCTTTTTTAAAGCCCCCTTTCCCTAATTAATCACAATCCTGATTCGATCTTCACCACGCAGGGATTCACCATTGTAGGTTCCTGCTTTCAGAATAATCTTGAATTCGCCTTCGCCGACCCGGAAACCAGTTGTTTTAACATCGCATACGAGATCTTCATAGCTATCGCCGTTAATGTCTGTGGGGCGGCGGCATAAACTTTTATCCGACTTGCCGACCAGCATGATATCAACACCGTTTAGGCGGATAGTGCGTGGATTGATTGAAGTTACGTTGAGGTTCTCCGATCCAAAAATCGCGACGGCAATAACGCGACCGGAACTGGCTCGGACAATATTCTCTGAATCGTCGGGTTTGATATCGATAGCCATTGCTGCCGGCCCAGATCCGCCAAAAAGGTTGCTCGATTGCGCGGTGATCGCAAAGTATCCATCGGTTTTTCCTAAATCCAGAATGCTACTTTCGGTTGCTGATGCACTGGAAATGGCGACCCATGCCCAGAGTATGGTCACGAGAATACGAATTTTAATTTGCCTGCATTGCACTTTTTAATCCCGGATAGTTTCTGTTGCTATGTATTTTATTTTAACAGTAATTGGTATCTGGTGGGAATTGAGTAAAAACCGGTAGGGGAGGGCTAACCTGTATGCCGGAAGCTTACTTTGAAGGGTTGGTATTCTGACTTCTGTGGATTTGACATAGCGGTCGTTCACCATAGTGGAGCGTGGGTTTCTAGTGGGCCCTTTGCTGCCGTTAACGCTCTTGCTAACCGGCCATTTATACTGAGTGTAGCGAAACGAAACGGAGTATAGATGGTCGGGTTGAGCTAATTAGGGTTTTGCATGTTTCAGTTTGTTAATGTCTGTACTTAAATTTAGTACATGCATTTTTTTATGACAATTTGGGCATAATGCAACTGTGTTTTCTACTGAATCTAACCCACCTTTTGATAGCCATTCAATATGATGACACTCTAAATAAGGTTGTCCTGATTTATTTTTAAAAGGCGCTTTTTGTTGGCAAAGTTGGCATTTGCCTTTTGCTCTGCGTTTGGCAAGCTCTACTATGTATTGATTTCTTTCATAAACTGTCGTAGAGCTTTTAGTTTTCTTTGATTTACGTTTGGACGATGTGGCTAATGCTTTTGCTTCCAATTCTTTATCTGTTAATACCGTAGCCTCATTGATTTCACCTTCTGATACAAACGATTTATATTTTTTAACATTATTTATGAAGTTATTAAGATTTTGCGAGAATGTTGCAGAGGAAATATCACCAATAACGATAGCTTGAACATCTTTGCTTTTATCATTTAAGATGTTTTTGGTTGATTTCTTGTACCATTTTAGAAAAGAGTTTTTTCCTATTCCTTTCTTTCCGCCACCAATTTTTCCACTATGCGTAAGATATACTGCTCCAGTTTTATTATCTTTTGCAAATGCTCCTGCAACCCTGCCATTGACACCGTTATGTAAAATATTTATTTCAACTACTATGCTGTTAGATTTAGTTGTCGCCAAGTCCTTACTTAAACCAAAAGCATTCCAATGCCTTTGATCTTCAGAGTGTACTATTGTATGTGAGAACCAAATTTTAGAATTAAAGCGAACAGGAGATTCCATGCTTCCGCTATGATAGCCAATTGTGTATCGTCGCTTGTTGGGCAAGGCTGATTCAAGTGCTTTTTCTAGTTGAGATTGGCACCTCGATATCTGTGACTCTGATGTAATTAATTTAAGCATAATTTATTTTACTATTTACGCTCATATTAAGCCTTAAACGCTATTGTTTTCCAATAAAAAAATCGCAGTCTACCTTTAAAACTCCTCCAATAAATACATATAAATTAAAGTCTAATTTAAGGCTTTTGAAAGCAGTTTTAGCGCTTTCACAGTCTATATCATTATGAAATGGAACATCCCAGACAAGACAGCCATTAAAATTTGCTATACGTTTAGACTTATTAACTAATTTCGTTATATGACCGTTGTTATCTATTAGCATTTTTTGTATTAATTCAGAAATTGCATTTTCAGCTGTTAGCTCCTGCGATATACGCAAAGAGTAAATATATTCACTCACCTTCTTTATATCTCTTGTAGCTTTTCTTCTGTTTTTGACATTAAAGATATCTATATGCTTACCGTTATATACATCTTTTTTATTTACTATGAAATTTTCTAAATCAATTAGCACTTCTTTTTGTATTTTATCGTCAATATTTTGAGAGTTTACTTGAATATCATAAGTCTCACCTCTTAGGAATGAATATTCATCAAGTAAACTCATTCCGTCAATGTTATCAAATAACCTGGATTTAAAAATATCTTTGCTCTCTTTAAATTTAACTTCAAAGTTGTAATCTCTATTGTTTTTTTCCATTACTAAATCGCATGACCCACTAGTACGTGCAATATTTTTAAATTTAAAGCCATTACTATCTAATTTCTTATATATAATAAATTCTACGAATACTGAGTGAAGCTTTCTTGTAAAGTTAAAACCTTTATCTCCTTTTGTTTCATTCATTCCATCGTTAATAAGTTCCGCTGGTACACTATCATAAAATCTAGTTAAAAATTTCTTTCCAAATACAACATATAAAATTAATGCTTTAGCTAAAGGATTCAATAAAGAATTCTTTTTCTCTTCTTTAATAAACTGAATCAGCCTGCTAGCTATTACTTTAGCATTCCTACTCAAAATTGATGAGCCCACATCAAAATCGCTTACTTCCTGAAACCAATCATGTGGAAGTACTTTTGTCTGAATAGTCCTCATATTTAAGTAGTAATGTTATTCTCAGAAATAGTAAAATCCCCAACAGCTTGATTATGTGACATGCACGAATATTGACTTATGTTACAACTTTTTCTCATGATTTTCTCGCTCAATGTCTTATATATCAACGGCCGCTATGTGTCCCGAGCGGACGTCAATTAAGTAAACTGTCCCCGGATTCCCGCAACGATCTTGTAATTTGGATGACTGGTTACGATCTACCTCAGTAATTAAGGGCATAGATGATCGAATTTCACGCTGATTTTATCCATATTGTCTGGATATATATCTACCATAAAAAAATGATGCAACAATTTATAAAAAACCTTTTCATCTTTAAATTTTAAAGCCCAATTTATAATGTCGGATAGTTTGGGGGGAGTTCCCCCCTGAATTTTTTTCCTATTCCTCATCTCCTCAGCCCAGTGGCATAGAGACTGTTCGCTGCTGGATTTTCTGAGTACCAACTGATAACTCTTTACGAATGCCCATTCACTTGTAGTTAAAACTAAATTTTCCATTTTTGTTTTGTCCTCTAACGAAGCTAACAAGGCTTTTATATCTTCACCATTATTTAATGAGGAATAAAATCTTGTCATGCTATTTAAAATTTGTTCAGGCATTATGGTGTCTGGTGTTCCGATCAGCCCCCAAAAAGGAGCTCTATCAAGCATTGATATTTGGCAATTTACGTAACTTCCATAACACGTCGCCATAACTACTAATAAATTACATTTTGATGCAATATTGAGATTTCTAAAAACTGGTTCTAACTCTAACCAACTAATAGTTCCAGATTTTAGCTGCAAATTTTCCTTATCATCAACTCCGTGCGCTTCGATTTGAAGAATAGGAAAAATCCCATTTTCTTGGGCATCTTTTTCAAGATAATTAATATGTGATATTAACTCATCTTTGTTTGATACTTGTACGTACTCAATAAGAATATCTTTCTTTTTAAACTCATCTAAATAATCCAGATCAAACGACAATTCTTCACCGGTTTTTCTGTCGCAATCTCGAAGTGACTCAATGATTGAGATTTTATTGAATTTCAAATTACTCATAGAGAATTCCTAATTCTACATTTGTCTTTATATATTATAAATTAGCTTTATAGAGATTATCCACCAACGTCCACAATGTACCGTGAAGAGCCAAATTAGATATTGCATGGAACGTCCGCTTCTTTGACGTAGCAAACCTACAAGTTTACCTCACCATATCCGCTTCAGGCTCAACTACTGAAGCCCAAGCCCATTCCCCGAAGGGCTGCTATGCCAAAATAACTGTCATACCCAGAAATAGGGTAAAAGTTTTCAAGTAAATTTCGATTTGGTAATTCTCAATCTAGTTTTGGGTGTGTCTCTACGAAAACTGTGTTTAATCACTAAATGAGCAGAAACAATTCCATTTAAAAGTTATTCCCCGAACGCGGCTCGCCTGATTGAATTTTGGCAAAATGGTTGGCCCCCAGATATGAAGCCAATCCACAGATCGCCAGAATAACTAGCAACGGCAGCACCAGGTCATAGCCGCCTCGCGACCATACCAGAGACCCTAAAAAGGGCGCTGAAGCCGAGCCCGCGAGGTAGACCATTGCCAGCGCGCCTGATTTTGCACCAAATTGTGCCTCGCCGAGTAAATCCCGGGCGATAACCGGTCGAACAATACTGACCATTCCGTAAGAACCACCAAACAATATGACGAAGGCGATTAACAGCGCAGGGGTGGTGCCCGCGCTGAACAAGGTCAGAATAGAAATACCCATCAATACAAAACAACTGATCGCAATGCCATGATTGGAAACATGACGCTCGGTGGCCATCATGGCCAGACGACCAGTGACCTGCATCGGCCCGATAAACGAGATAGCCATGATGGCAACTTCATCCTGAATGCCGCGCTCGTCGAGTATTGGCAGAAAATGGTGGATGGTAACCCCGTGCAGGACGGCAGCTAGTGAAAAAGCTATCGCCAGAAACCAGAAAACCGGCGATCCGAGAAACGAACGTGAAGCGACGACATGGGTCGCAGAGACATGCTTACCCCTGCCAGTTTGTTCGACTTCGTGGGCGCCCACCCACATGATGGGGGCAATGACAAAAATCGAGACCAGCCCGAAGAGCAGATTGACACCACGCCAACCGAACATTTCCGTCAGGCTATGTGCAGCCGGAAAGCTGATGGTCCCAGCAAACCCTGCGACCAGTGTCACAAAAATGATGGAACGCTTTGCCTGCTCGCCACGGGCTCGGGTAATTAACGCGAAACAGGGTTCGTACAGCCCGCCACCCAGGCATACGCCAATTAGCCCCCATAGCAGGTAGAACTGCCAGAGCATTTCGACACGAGATAGCAAGATCATGAGCAGACCGCCAAAAATAGCACTAGCGGTCATCATCTGAGGGCCCTTACCGGCATCGATGAGGCGACCGCCGATCGGCGATACGAAAGCTGAAATAAATACAGCCAGTGCGATAGCTGCGGTCAGATCAGAACGGCTCCAGCCCAGCGAAGCTTCCCAGTGTAGTAGTAAGGCTGGAAAGCTGTAATACAGGCAGGCCCAGATCAGGGTTTGAGCAATGGCGAGTAATAAAATGGGTCGGTCTTTCATAGTTTAGAAGCTCGACATGCGAGGTTATTTTTTAGCCAAAGCCTTCAAATCAGTGTCTGGATTGGCAACCACTTCAGGCGAAGGATTCAAACCCGCATCAATAATCTTACGACCAAATGCATAAGCCTTCGGATCGTTCATGGCATCGACAGCGATCAAAGTACCGTCCCGGTAATACCAGATCGACTGGCCATCCTCATTCGCGCCTGGTCGAACGACGGTCTGGTCAAAGCCGTGATTAAGCCCAGCGATTTGTAACTTACAACCGTATTGATCGGACCAGAACCAGGGCAGAGAGTCGTAGCGAACGTCTTCACCAGCAAAAACCCGTGCGATTAAATCGCCCTGGTCGGAAGCGTTTTGTACCGACTCCAGGCGGATACGCGAACCTTGTCGAATAAAGCTACAGCAATCACCGCCGGCGTAAATATGTGCATCAGAAGTCTGGCAGGTTTCATCGACCGAGATGCCATTATCACAATCGAGTCCGGCGTCCTCGGCAAGCTCACTATTCGGGCTGCCGCCGATACCCACCAGTACCAGATCGGCCTCGATGACTTCACCACCCTCAAGCTCGGCACCAGCCACCTGACCGTCCTGATCTAGTAAATGTGTCATGCGCGCGGATTCGCGTAAATCGACTTTCTGACCCCGATGCAGGTTACGAAAATAATCTGAGGTTTGTTCGGCGGCTACGCGCTGCAAAATACGGTCGGCCATTTCTAGCAAGACGACTTCGAGCCCTAAGAGGCGCGCAACGGCTGCAGCTTCGAGGCCGATATAACCGCCACCGATAATTAGCAATTTTCGGCCGACCTGAAATTTAGGCGCTACCTGATCGATGTCAGCCATATTACGTAGCGTAAATACGCCTTTTAAATTGCCGCCGACGGCATCGGGTAAATCACGAGCGCGTGAACCTGTGCTAAGAACCAGTTTGCTATAGGCAATTGTTTCGCCGCCTTCCGTGGTGATATTTTTATCGCCTGCTGCGATGGACTCGACACGAGTATTGAATCGGGTGATTACACCCTGGTCGGCATACCACTGTTGCGGGCGAATGAATAAGCGTTCGCGGTCGAGTTCGCCGAGCAGGTATTTTTTCGACAGTGGTGGGCGCTGATAAGGCGGTAAAGGCTCATCGCCGATCAACAGTAACGATTCCTCGTTGCCAAGAGCGGTATGCCGCGAAATAAAAGAGGCTGCCGCCTGACCGGCTCCGATAATGACAATGGGATCGCTCATGGCTTTCGCTCCTTAGATAAGGGGGTTAGGGCGTCTCTAAAAATAGTGATTTTTTCGTGAGTGCAAGGAAGCACCGCGCGGAGAACCACAGTGTACTTGATGTACATGAGGATTCGAGCACGGAGCTGACGCCGCAATCGCGGGAAAAGTGCATTTTTAGAGGTGCCCTTAAGTTTACTCCGGTTCGGGGACGTATACGATGAGTCCGTCGAGTTCGGCTGAGGCAATAATTTGGCAGCTGAGACGACTATTGTCCTGGCGTTCTACGTCGGTCATTTCCAGCATGGTATCTTCGATATCATCGACTTCACCGGTTTTTGCCAACCAGGCCTCGTCGACGAAAACATGACAGGTCGCACAGGATAAACAACCGCCGCATTCGCCTTCGATATGAGGCACATTATTAGCAGTAGCCGCTTCCATCAAATTTAAACCGTCTTTGACGTCAACCGTGATTTCGTTACCGTCCTCGGTTTTCCAGGTAATGTTTGCCATAGTTATTGTAGCCGCGTATCGATTTTGAAAAGCGCGTAATGTAACGGGTTTTTGGGGAATTGTCTTTATTTTTCAACTGCCCTTTGAATCAAACCCCAAAGCGCCTCAACATGTTCCCGAGTCGTTGACTCAACCCCGATAGACACCCTCACCATCCATCGACCGTCAAGTTGAGAGGCTGACATGAAGGCTTCGCCGGATTGATTAATCGAATTCACCCAGGCCAGAGTGTGGGCATCTAATTCGTCGCCTTGCATGTCATGGGGATTGTGCCGAATACAGATTGTTTGCAGATTCACTGGAGCGACTACCTGCCAATGTTCGGTATTTCTAACTTGATCAGCGAACCAGTTGGCATTCTCCAGGTCCCGGCGCAGGCGTTGGCGAATCGCTTCTGGCCCGTCGAGGCGTAGATGAAACCAGAGTTTGAGCGCACGGAATCGTCGGCCTAGTGGAATGCCCCAGTCTCGATATTGAATTACTTCATCGTCTACAGTGGATTGCAGGTAACTCGGATTGGTCGACATCACCCGAATGAGTAACTCGGGATCTTTGACGTAAAAAAGCGAGCAATCGAGGATAGTGCCCATCCATTTATGTGGATTCCAGCAGATCGAATCAGCATTTTCGACACCATCCCAGAGCTTGCGGCATTCTGGCAGTAACATCGCACTACCGGCCATCGCAGCATCGACGTGTAGCCAGATGCCAAATTCATTGGCGATTTCCGCTATTTCGGCCACCGGGTCTATTGCTGTAACACCAGTAGAACCAACCGATGCGATGATGGCTGCGGGGCGCAGGTTATTATCGATATCCTGTTCGATGGCAAATCGCAGGGCGCTGGCTGACATGGCTTTAGTTTCTGCACCGACATCGATAAAACGCAGATTATCGGAACCGAAACCGGCCAGTAGCGCTGATTTGGTAATCGAAGAATGTGCCTCGGCCGTCGAATAAACGATAAGCGGCGAAGTCTCAGCCTGCAATCCGCCACGATTTTGCGAATAGTCGCTAGCCTGTTCGCGGGCTACCATTAAAGCAGTCAAACAGGCGGTCGATGCGGTATCGTGAATAGTGCCCTGCCATTTCTCGGATAGCCCGGTTAACTGCCGCAACCAGTCGCAAACCACGGTTTCGAGCTCGGTGAGCGCCGGACAGCTTTCCCAGGAAATACCCAGTGTCCCGAGTCCGGAGCTGGCGATATCACCCAGCACCGAAGCCAATGAAGCGTTCGAAGGGAACCAGCCAAAATGCATCGGATGTTGCACCTGGGTAATGCCTGGGACGATGGCAGAGTTCAGATCTTCGAGTAATTGATCTATGCTGACAGGATCCTCTGGCGGCTGGACTGGCAGCTGCCTGCGTACATCACCCGGATTAACCTGCGCCCGCACCGGCATGGTCTCGACCTGTTGGCGATAATCGGCGATCCAGTCGATTAACTGGTGTCCGGCTTTACGAAATTCTTCTGGGGTCATATTTGAACTAGAAAATGAGATTCTTAATACATTCTACTTGTAAATTTCTAAAAAAATCAATCACGGTTAGAATAAAATAAGATACTGTGTTGGACTGATTAAGTATTCAATTTTCAAACTTGGGATGTAGATGACGAATTTCAAAGAGGTGTTGGAATAGATGGAGAAATTCTCCATGGATAAGACGCTACAGAATGTCGTTATCTACAACACGGCTGATGGCAAAGCCAGCGTCAAACTCTATGCGCAGGATGGCATGGTCTGGATGAGCCAAAACCAGTTGGCAGAACTTTTTGACACCTCCAAGCAAAACATCGGACAGCATCTAACTAACATACTGAACGAAAAGGAGTTATTCGAGAAATCAGTTGTAAAGAATTACTTTACAACTGCCGCAGATGGCAAAAAATACAACATCGCGCATTACTCTCTGGAAATGATTCTGGCGATTGGCTTTCGAGTTCGTAGCCCGCGCGGAACGCAGTTTCGTATCTGGGCGAATCGAAATTTGCGGGAATACATGATCAAAGGCTTTGTCATGGATGACGAACGCCTGAAAAACCCAGATGGCAGGCCCGACTATTTCGACGAATTACTGGAACGCATTCGTGATATTCGTGCATCAGAAAAACGTTTTTACCAGAAAGTGCGTGATCTGTTTTCCCTGAGCAGCGATTACGACACCAGCGATAAAGCCACGCAAATGTTCTTTGCCGAAACCCAGAATAAACTGTTATATGCAACCACCGAACAAACAGCGGCGGAGATAATCCTGGCACGGGCCGATGCTAACCAACCCAATATGGCACTGACTTCATGGAAAGGCACTGTGGTACGCAAGCAGGATATTGTTATTGCTAAAAATTACCTGACGGAAGATGAGATCGACACTCTAAATCGCCTCGTCGTTATATTTCTGGAAACTGCCGAACTACGAGCAAAAAACCGAGACGATCTCACCATGTCTTTCTGGCAGGAAAATGTGGATAAAATTTTAACTTTCAATGATCGACCTGTCTTGATGCATAAAGGCAAAGTCGGCCATGCGCAGATGGAAGAAAAGGTGAGGGAGATTTACCGTCAGTTTGACCAGCAACGAAAGACGCATGATGCCAGGCAGGCAGATGATGATGACCTACAGGCACTTAGTCAGTTGGAAGAACAGGTTAAACGGGGGTATTGATGGAACGGTATGAAAAATATTGGAATAGTAGGTTTTAGTCCGGCTTCACCAATCTTAATTTTGCTTATGGGCGAAGATGATGGTTTGTAGGTGTCGTTGGGGGTGATGGTAGTGCCTGATCTCATAAATTTTTCTTTCACCGACCACGTTGATTTCTAATGGAACACGCTATGTTGACTCGGCCATCTAGTCCTAAATAGGCGATACCATAAGTATCTACCCATGCAGAAGATTTTGGGTCAGATAAATGGTCAAGCTCAAGCCATGCCCGCCGCTCCCCACAAAGCCACCAAACAAGCGTGTAGTCATATTTTTTGAGTAAGTTTTGTAAGACGTCAGATTGCGCAAATAATGCATCTTCACCAAGAGACCAGCCTGCCAATCCGAATACAATCTCTTCATTCCTACGAATTACACCATTGTGTAAGTCTAGAACTAGCCCCCATTCTCTGAACAGCCTAGGCCAAGGGACTATTATTTGTCTCCGTTCGTCATTTTCATCTGGATCACCACAATGACCTGCTAGAGGCATCCAGGGAACAGGCCACATGTCCCAAGTATCTATATCGAAGTCCCTATCAAAATCTCCTTCAAGCAGTGGCCAATCTGCCAGTGGAGTGTCCCAGTCACTATCATAATCACAACGTCCGTAGCCTGAATTTTGTTTCTGTATTCCAGTTTTTTGCGCCTTATGAATTAGTTCAGGGAGATCGGAGCTTTTTATTAGCGCAGGCATAATTTGCCGCCAAATATCAGCAGAGTATTCATAACCAAGAGCCCAGTATCCTGGCGCAAAACTGTTATGCCAGATATGCTCTGCTGCAATACGCATCCAAGGCCCTCTGCCCCACGATTCAGGCAATTTAGGGATAGTGCAAATTATATCTGAATCAGGAAGGTCATATGTTGTATTAGATGCCCAGCGCTGAAGGTCTGTTTTGATTGGTAGTGGCCAGGGAGGCATACTTGGAATTTCCCAAAATGCCTCATCTTTGTTTTGCTGAATAGCCGATCCAGAGATTTGTAGCCAGCGGGAAGGATCAAATATTTCGATATAACTAATCTGGTGTGGGGAATCGTATATTCTTTGAATATCTCTCCCTTCTGAAGTCATTTCATAATTATCGGACAGAAAGCCGAGCATGGTTTGCCAGCTAATCCATTGGTATTTCTTACCGATTCGCTCTGTTCGCCCTGAAGGCGATATGCGACCATGCCCTTGAACATAGTGCCCAGTATCAAATTCATTAAATCGTTTACCAGTCCAGCCAAGTTGAAGACAGTTCCAAGCCACAAAACGGGCTGCGAGAGGAATATTAAAAATTATGCTCGGCTCTAAGAGTGCCATTGCATTACCCTCTTGAGGGTATGCCCTAAGAAACTCCTTTGAATTAGATAAAGGCCTAGAAGCAAAGGGCTTAGGGCCTGACGTCGCGCCCATCACATACCAGTAAAAATCATGGCCTAGTGCAGAACTAACAATACTACCAAAACCACTAGATGTATCGCATTCACGCAAAGCTTTTTTTTCTGGAACTTGGTCGAGTGGCAGGCTGCTTTGGTAAGGCGGGTGAACTACGGCAAGATCAATATCAGTAAGCAAACCCTTCTCAACGGCATCTTCTACAATTTGTCTAGCATAGTGGCGAATAGTAAGATGGCACCAAACTGCATTTCCATCCTTGAACATCGTCACATAGACCAGCCTTGCAGCCTCAGCTGCGAGAGTAGGATCGCGCCCGTCAATAACAACACCCCAGGTCGCAACCAGCACCGCTTCTAAAATGTAAACATCGTTAACAGCCAAGAAATCAGGTAGAAACTTTGGCAAGCAGGCGGGGCACGACACTAAGATACGAGTTAGACTTTGTATCGCATCTTTGCGCATCTTTTGTTGCGGCACTGAACTCAACCACGCAAAAAGGCTGGCGGAAGGCAAGGCTATCGCTTCATGTAGATTTTCAAGATTTGCTCGAGTGCCCCACTGTAATGCTGTTTGTAAATTGGAGTTTTCTTCATGCCAAAGTTGAACCAAAGGGACACTCCAAACTTCATCCCGCTCACCCAATTCCAAACCCGTAAGCCATGGATGAATAATATTCTCGAAAGTGAATGGGTGCTTAGGGACGAGTGACAAGCGAATTAACTCATCAAGATACTCCGCTTGCTCCATACGGTACCCTCGGCTTAACCACGCTTCCCAGAGGTTATCGCCGTGAAGAGCAAATTCGTTAGGTTTACAGCGCCAACGAAAGCTATCTGTAAAAGCTTGTCTAAGCTCCCAGTCATCTCCAGGAACCCCGTACTGATAACCCTCCTCAATTGGTATTAACTCAGGAACTTCAACATCAGCTTGAATCGGAACTGCAAGACACAAAGCTTCTAGAAGGCCTGCTCTATGTATTGAAAGGAAACCTTCATCATAAGATGGAAACGCTAGTTGATTCAGGCTTCCAGTAGAAGAAAGAGCCTGTTTAAGAATTTCCCTGCGTTGCTTCTTGGGCTCAATACCCTCGAATAAATTGTCAAGCAGGCGGTCAATAACAAATGTATCGCAGAGCCGCTCAAATCCGTATTCAATAATCTCTTCATCTTGATTGATCCTGTCTATAAGGGCTCCAGCCGAACAGAGAAATCCAATCACATCTCTGGTACCAGTTGTAGATTGAGAAACCTCTTCAGCCTGTTCTCTACTGATATGAAATTGATTGCTCTCAAGCATTTTCTTAGCTAGTTGATTAAGTGTACGATGGATCGGTTCTGGACGAGAGGGATCCAGATTAATTGTACCGAGAGCATCATCTTCCAGTCTATCCATCCATGCTGACCAGACTTCTAACCATGATGGAAGCCAGTGATCAGCGGGAGGCCTACCTTGTAAACTTTTTACAAGGAGTTGAACATACAGTGGGTTAGACAATTCTCCGAGCGGGGGTGCAACGGGAACATGCACATTATAATGTTTACAATAGGCATGCAGTGCATCAGATTCGATACCAGCAAAACCTGAATGCTCTACCTGCACCCATTTCGCCTCTTGACCTGAGGTTGGTGGCGGAAGGACATGCTTTAGATAATCCGTTCTTACACTAATAGCAACAGTAAGTTGTGGACGAGTAAGAATCTGCTCCAAAATACCGCTTAACTCGTGTTTCCAGCGCAGGCGATTGGGCGTTTCGTTTAACGCGTCAATTACAATTAGTGCTCGCTGATTGGTTTGTTCAGCTGCATTTTGTAAAGAATCAAGAAATTGCTGAAGTGTGGTGTCGAAACCCCATCGACTTTGCAGTGCAGCAGTCAGATCATTGGAAGAAGAAAGTGTCTGACCTAACACTCCAACAGCTATCCCACCTTCGGCTAAGATATTATTTACCTCATGAACGAGCGTGTGTGTTTTACCCTGGCCGGCTTCCCCGGAAAGTAGTAATACCCGCTTTGTCGCCAAATCAGAATACTGAGTAAGAATGGCCGTAGCTTCACGGGCATTACTTGCTACGGTTTGGAGACTATGACGCTTGTAAGAATTACTATCGTTAGGTGCATCAGAATTAGATTCAAGGTTTTCAATTATTTCCCACGCGAGGAGAGGTGTTTTATGTAGAGTTTCTGCAAGGTTCTTGAAGTCGGGCAAGCTTCGCCAATATGGATCCGCACGAAATTGTTCACCGATAGTAGTCAACTGAGTTTGAATATCCGAAAATTCTTTAACCCCCTTGATATCCTTCCAAATCGAAGCAAGAAGATCATCTATAGTGGTGATGGCTCTAGGTCGTACCAATAGCCAATCAAAAACTTTAGAAATATCAGAATTTAGGTGTGCAGCCTTGGTATAACGAGGGCCAGCATCATTGGTCAGTGTTCTTGCTTGCTCTGCGAGCCAATGCTCAAGAGGATTGCGTGTAGAAGGCTGCCATTGGCTTAGGATTTTTCGGAGGTGGGCATCCACTTTTACTTTATAGTCTTGTGTCGAATCGAATTTCGATACCGACCCTGTCCACCCATCCTGGTCTTTGAAAGGTGGCGCATCAAAGAATGCTTTGGTACGTTCAACTTGTGCATCATCAGAACAACACCCGCTTTCTATATCCTTTGATCGATAAAAGTGTATTGATGGAAGTGATGCCCCACGTCTACGTGCTTTCCATGCTCGATCAAATTCATACTCACTTCCAGAGAGGAATGGTGTCCCATCTTCTTTACCAAATTCTAATAATGGTAGGGGGGTTCCAAAGCGACATCGAGATATACCAATAAACACGTCGCACTCTTCAGGCGTGGCGAGGTGATTATTTACTGATACTTGAGGGGATGAAATGGCATCTAGGGGGACACCTTGAGACCAATCCCACGCTACGACCTCTATTCGGGAAAAACTAGAAATTAAGGGATCGGCATTCAATGTTGCTACAACTTCATGGGTAGCATTCCGTTCATCGATGCAGTCTCCCGGCGAGGATAAAAAAATTCTGATCGTCCGCATAAAATACCTGCATATTTCAATCTAATCGGTTTTATTTTTCCTATGATTTTAGCATTATCAGCAGTTCTATATGTGCTAGATATTTCAAATGTATCTCATGCGACTGGAATCTAAATGGAGCTTTTAGATTATTCGAAGGAAACGTAGCCTAAGCCTATAAAGCGGCTACCATGAGAATCTCTGCAACAAGGCAGTCTCAATAGTCCCACGGCCTTCCAGAAATACTTCCAGAGAATTCAATAATTCATGGTTCAAAATCACAGTTATGAGCCCGATCAAAGTTTTCGAAACACAGTCACCAATGTAAGAAAAATCTTAACAAAGGTGTGTCTATTCACCAATTCGATGACACCTTAAATTAAAAATGGCTCACAATATTTTTCCTCTATATGTACTAGCCGTGATAAATTTCGAATATCAAATTTAAAGACATATCAAATGATCGTGAACAAGGCTATTAAAATCGCCGTACTCGATGCGGTACAGCGTAAATACTGGGCGGATGACGAGGGTCATACCGATTCGCAGAAATTTATTGACTTGTTGTCGCCAATTAATCCGTCGGCCAGTTTCGATGTTTTTTATGTTACCGAGGAAGAGTTTCCAGATTCGATCGATGGATATCACGGTCTCCTGGTCACCGGTAGCCCTTCTAGCGTACACGATAATGATGGCTGGATAGGCCGTCTATCTGATTTAATCAAGCGGGCGGATCAGGAAAACAAACGCATCGTCGCTTCCTGCTTTGGACATCAACTGGTGGCAAAGATCTTTGGCGGCGAGGTTAGTAGTAACGAAGCTGGCTGGATGATCGGCAATTATATGCTCGAAATTACGCGGCATTTTGAATGGATGCCCCAAACACCCGAGACCACCGGCTTGTATCACTTTAATCAGGAACGCGTAACGAGGTTGCCCGACGATGCTCAGGTTTTTGCACGCAGCGAAGAGTACCCTGATTTTGCCTATACTCTGGGCGACAATTTTCTTTGTTTTCAGGGGCACCCCGAACAACCAAAGCGTGCTATGAATAAATTTTTAGCCGCCACAGACATGCCAAATGATCAGTTTGAGAAGGCGAAAAGGTATATCGAAAATGGCGAGCCAGATTCCGATATCTGGGGCGAATGGATGATGGGTTTTTTAGTGAGGTGAACCAGGTTGTTAAGAAATCGGATAAAAGCAGGCTACCTCGACCTCACCCAGCTTCTCCAGCCCAGGTTCGACCTGTCGGCAATTATCCTGCGCGTGCTGGCAACGCGGTGCAAAAGCACAACCCGGTGGTGGTTCCAGTGGTGATGGTGGTTCGCCTGTGAGGCGAATACGCTGCTTGCGTCTTTTCGGGTCTGCTACAGGTGTGGCCGAAAAAAGAGCCTGGGTGTAAGGGTGCTTCGGGCTCTGGAAAATTTCTTCGGCTGGACCCGCTTCGACCTGTTTACCGAAATACATGACGATAATGTCTTTGGCGATACGGCGTACTACCGAAAGGTCGTGCGAAATAAAAATATAGGCGAGGCCGAATTCGTCCTGCAAGTCGCTGAGAAGATTTAATATCTGGGCCTGAATAGACAGGTCGAGCGCGGAGACCGGTTCGTCGAGAATCAATATCTTCGGACGTAACATCAAAGAGCGAGCTACGGCGATGCGCTGTCTTTGCCCACCGGAAAACATATGCGGGTAACGGTCGGCGTGTTCGGGCCGCAGGCCGACTTTGGTGATCATTTCATCGGCTGCAGCTCGTCTTTGCGTGGCATCGAGATCGGTATTCAGTAACAGTGGTTCTTCGAGCATGTCGGCGACAGTCTTGCGCGGGTTGAGCGAGCCGTAGGGATTCTGGAACACTATTTGCACATGCTTTCTTAATAATGCTGGTGGCTTGCCGCTGACCAGGGTGATTTCATTACCTTCTATCTCCAGCGTGCCGCTGGTAGCCGGTTCGATCATCGTGATTACTCGCGCCAACGTTGATTTACCACAACCACTTTCACCGACGATGGCCAGCGTCTCGCCTGCGCGCAAATTGAAGGAAGCACCATTTAGCGCTTTCACTGTGGCACTAGGGTTGAATAGCCCCTGCTTTGTAGAATAATAGCGGGTCAGGTTTCGCGCCCGTAGTATGACTTCGCTCATGATGCCGATTCCGCCGCATAGCTCAACGGGCGATGGCACAGGGTTAAAGTCTGATCGCCATCGACGACGACAGGTTCCGTGTTTCGGCACAGATCGTCAGCAAATTCGCAGCGCGGATTGAACAGGCAACCCTGCGGTCGATCGTATTGACCCGGCACTACGCCTGGGATTGTGGGCAGGCGGGCCTGGTTACCAGCGCGCTCCGGTAGGGCGGATAACAAGGCCGACGTATAAGGATGCCGGGGGTGCTCGAACAGCTCGATTACCGGTTGCATCTCAACCAGTTGCCCGGCGTACTGAACCGCGACGCGATGCGCGGTTTCGGCGACAACGCCCATGTCGTGGGTGATTAATATCAGTCCCATATCGTGTTGCGACTGTAATTCGAGTAGCAGGTCGAGTATTTGTGCCTGAATGGTGACATCGAGCGCGGTGGTTGGTTCGTCGGCAATTAACAGACGCGGTGAACAGGCGATAGCCATCGCAATCATCACCCGCTGACTCATTCCCCCCGACATTTGATGCGGGTAATCGCCATAGCGCTTCTTCGGATCGGGGATGCCGACCTGGGTGAGTAATTCGAGTGAATGCTCTTTGCGTTCTGCCCGGTTACCGCCCTGATGAGTACGAATCATTTCATCGATTTGTGCACCTACGGTGAAGCAGGGGTTGAGGCTGGTCATTGGTTCCTGAAAGATCATCGACATCGCGCCGCCGTTCAGTTCTCGTCGTTTTTTGGCGGATAGTGCATTCAAATCTATACCGTCGAAGATAAGTTCATCGGCGGTTATTTCTGCGGTCCAGGGTAACAGACCCATCACTGCCAACATTGATACCGATTTACCCGAACCCGATTCGCCAACAATGGCCACTACTTCACCACGTTCTACATCGAGCGATACATTCTCCACTGCGGTAAACAAACCACCAGCGGTCTTGAACCGAACGGTTAAATTCCTGATCGATAGTAACGACATCAGGAACGCTTCATCTTGGGATCGAGGGCGTCACGCAGGCCATCACCCATTAAGTTAATCGATAACACCGTGAGCAGGATAGCGAGCCCGGGGAAGGTCACCACCCACCAGGCGCTCAAAATAAACTCGCGTGCCTCCGCCAGCATCGCACCCCATTCCGGGGTTGGTGGTTGAGCGCCCATGCCCAGGAATCCTAGCGCAGCGGCGTCGAGAATCGCGGTAGAAAACGACAGCGTGGCCTGTACGATTAAAGGCGCCATGCAGTTGGGTAAAATGGTATTGATCATTAATCGCAAATGACCCGCTCCGGCCAGGCGACTGGCGATGACATATTCCTTGCTACTTTCGATGATGACGCTGGAACGTGTTAGTCGAACAAAATGTGGCAGCAACACGATGGCGATGGCAATCATCGCGTTGATTAGTGCGGGTCCGAGTATGGCGACTAGTCCCAGTGCCAGCAATAAACTGGGAAAGGCCAGAATAACGTCCATGATGCGCATGATCGCGGATTCTACCCGACCACGAAAATAACCGGCGGTGAGGCCAAGCATGATACCAGCACTCATCGATAGCGTGACTACCATCGCACCGATGAAAAGCGAGAATCGTGCTCCATAAATGATGCGCGACAATAGATCGCGCCCCACCGCGTCGGAGCCGATAATGTAGTCCCAGCTGCCACCTTCCTGCCAAACTGGAGGCTGTAAGAAGGCCGCTCGGTTTTGTTCGGTCGGATCATAAGGTGCTATCACATTAGCGAATATCGCCATGAACAACACCAGCAAAATAAAATAAAGACCTGCTACAGCACCCGGATTTTCACGAAAATAACTCCAGAATTCAGTGAGACTGTGTTTGAAGGTACCGACAGTGGGGGTCGAAATATCTAATTCTGCCATCGATTAACGCTCGTGTCGGATACTGGGATTAACCAGCCCGTAAGTCAGGTCGACGAGTAAATTAACAATCATAACAATTGAGGCAATCAGCAATAACCCGCCCTGTACCGAGGGGTAATCACGACGAAAAATCGAATCGATCATCCATTTACCAATGCCAGGCCAGGCGAAGATGGTCTCGGTGAGAATCGCACCCCCTAGTAGGACGCCAACCTGCAAACCAATCACCGTGATGACCGTAATCAGCGCGTTGCGTAGCGCATGTATGCCGACAACTCGCCAGGGTGGCAGGCCTTTCGCGCGGGCGGTACGCACATAGTCTTCGCTCAGTACTTCGAGCATCGAGGAGCGCGTTTGCCGCGCGATTACCGCGAGGGGGATAGTGCCCAACACAATCGATGGCAGGATTAAATGCATGACCGCTGATTTAAACGCCCCAGCCTGATCTGAGAGCCAGGAGTCAATTAACATGAAGCCGGTAACCGGCTCAAAAAAGAACATAAATGAAATTCGTCCTGAGACTGGAGTCCAGCCCAGGGTGCCGGAAAACAGAATAATTAATAACAAACCCCACCAGAAAATCGGCATCGAATAGCCGGTGAGTGAAACACCCATGACGGTGTGATCGAATACTGAGCCGCGACGCACGGCGGCAATAATGCCAGCGGGTAAGCCAAGCGCGATCGCGAATATGATTGCGATGAACGAGAGCTCGATAGTGGCGGGGAATCTTGCCAGAAACTCTTCTAGCACGGGAGTCTTGGTAACGATTGAAACGCCCAGGTCGCCATGCATCAAATCGCCGAGAAAGGAGAAGTATTGCTCCCAAAGAGGTCGGTCGAAGCCCATGAGTCTTTCGAGTTCAACCCTGCGTTCCGGGGTGACGCCGCGCTCGCCTGCCAGCAGTAGTATGGGGTCGCCCGGTAGTAAACGGATAAACGAAAACGCTGCGATGGTGACGCCGATAAAGGTCGGCACGATCATCACGAGTTTATTGAGCAGGAATCTAAACATGCAGCAAAAAGCGATCCCAGCAAAGCGCTGGGATCGCCAGGCTATCTTATTTTATATCGACACCGTAAAAAGAGTGTCCGCCAAATGGATCAATCTTGAATCCGGTCACCTCTTTGCGCACTGGCTTGAATACCACCGAGTGAGCAATTGTGGCCCAGGGAGCTTCTTTCTTGAACTCGATTTGTGCGCGCTTGTACAAATCGGTTCGAGCTGCCGGGTCGGAAACAATCTTGGCTTTCTGGATTAGATCTTCGAAAGGTTTGTGACACCATTGCGCACGGTTCGAACCACCGACGCCGTCGCAACCAAGCAATACTGCGAGGAAGTTATCGGGGTCGCCGTTATCGCCGGTCCAACCCAGTAATACCGCGCCGTCTCTATCGGTATCTTTCGAGCGCTTGAGGTATTCACCCCACTCGTAGGAAACGATTTCGACCTCGACACCAACTTTACCGAAATCAGCCTGAATCAGCTCGGCCATACGTCTTGCATTCGGGTTATAAGGACGCTGTACTGGCATTGCCCATACTTTCATCTTTAAGCCTTTGACACCTTCGGCTTCCAGCGCTGCTTTGGCTGCGGCAGGATCGTAGTCATCATCAACCGTCGCATTGTTATACGACCAGATAGTCGGTGGAATCGGATTTTTGGCGATTTTACCGGCGCCCTGGAAGACTGCGTCAATAATGGCCTGTTTGTTAATCGCCTGATTCAGTGCTTTGCGAACCTTGCGGTTGTTAAATGGCGCGACCTTGGTGTTGTAGGCCAGATAGCCGACGTTTAAGCCTTCCTGACTCAAAAGGTTGAGGGACGGATCTTTCTTCATCGCTGCGACATCGGCAGGATTCGGATAAGGCATGACCTGACACTCGTTGGCTTTCATTTTCTGGTAGCGAACCGAAGCATCCGGCGTTATCGCAAATACCAGATCGTCGATGGCTGCCTTGCCACGGAAATAGCTTGGATGCGCCTTGTAACGGATGAAAGCATCTTTCTGATAGGCGATCATCTTGAAGGGACCAGTACCGACCGGGTTTTGATCGAACTTGTCGAGCGTACCGGCAGACGCCATTTTGTCGGCATACTCAGCCGAATGAATCGACGCGAAGTCCATCGCCAGATTGGCGATCATTGGAGCTTCTGGGCGATTCAAAATAAATTTAACCGTATGATCGTCGATTCGCTTCACTTGATTGAGCAGATCTGGCATTGACATGCCGTTGAAGTATTCGTAGTTACCGCCGGATACCTTATTATAGGGATGGTCTTTTAAAAACTGACGGTTGAATGAAAATAGTACGTCGTCGGCATTGAATTCGCGACTCGGAGTGAAACCTTTAATGCTGTGAAATTGAACGCCTTTACGCAGGTTGAAAGTATATTCCAGTCCGTCACTGGACACAGTCCAGCTCTCGGCGAGACCGGGAACAATTTCAGTCGTACCAATTTCGAATTCGACCAGTTTATTAAAAATCTGGCGAGACGAGGCATCAAATGTAGTACCCGCGGTATAAAGCGCTGGGGTAAATCCTTCCGGCGAGCCTTCAGAGCAAAAAACAAGCGTTTTTGCCTGCACATTGCTGGCGAGAAGAGCGGCGGCGGTTGCCACCAGGAATCTTGCTTTCATATGTATTTTCTCCTTTATTATTAAATTTAAGAGGCCCAAAAATTAGCCTGCCCATACTATACGCCCATTTAAAAATTCGTTACAACAGTGATTTTTGATGAAAGGTTAATAGACTTCGACTTTTGACAGTAACCAGGGGGCTTGTTCAAGATTGCTTTGTGCCGCCTGTTTGTGGGTTTGGTAGTTTAGCTGGGGTGTGGATTGAAGTAATCGCTGATAGGCGACTGCGTCGATTTCAATAAAGCTACAATCACTCTCGGCATTAAATTCCACCAGGCGGGGGTTATCGAGCGGTCGCCAGCCGAACACATCGCCAATTCTGCTGATCACACCGGAGGCACTACCCGAGCCTTCGCTCAGAATATAGAGGGAGGCTTCTTCTGGCTTCATGCTGCTACCCGCTGAAATCTGCCGCCATTTTGCAATACGAGATATCTTGTCCACAACGGTAGAGGCGAGTTGCGAGTATTGCGGCATCGATTTGATTTCAGGTCGCAGACGCCAGCGTAATTTGAGCGTTTCCAGTAATTCGCTATGCCGAAGAAAATGATAGAAATTATCCTTATCGAACACACAGACTGTCACCGGTGTACGTGCCACCACGCTGGCGCTATTGGTGTTGATTTCTGTCATGCTCGCCATATCGCCGATGACATCGCCAGCCTGTAGTGTGGCGATCGAATTAAAACTATCGGCTTCGTTACAGACGACTTCGCAATAACCCGTGAGTATTAACGAAACATGGGCCGGTTTGTCCGCATCCTGCATGAGGATGACATCACCGGTGTTATAGCGGTAAATTTCGTGTTCGGTAAGGAAGCTGCGTAACCATCGATTGGGCAAAGGTTGTCCGAGCCACTGATTCAGATAATGGTTAATCTGTGAGTTGTAAATGGTCTCATTACCTTCGAATAGCGTATATCGCTTACCCGAACTAGCGAGAGAGAACCGAGTATTGAGTGCCTCAGGTAATTTATCGACATGGACAAAAACCACGCGGTCTGATTTTGAATCCAGTGCGTCGAAAGGGTCGCCGTGGATGTCACCTGCGCCACCGTCGGCAATCAGAATGTGGAATTTTTGCTTGTAAAGGCGCTCGAGATTGTCAACCGTTGAGGCACGCGCTATCCCAGAGTCACGCATTTCACGCACCGCTTTCATATTCTGATTATCGCCGACGATGCAGACATCGCGCCGTTGGCCCCGGTGAACTGTGGAAAATGTTGCACCGATAGTCGGGATACTGTGTACGGTAGCGTGGAATTCGATACTAAGCCCGTAGTAATTAATGGTTTCGCCCGGCTTTACCTCGTAGAAGTTGAAGTGCTCTTCGATCACTGAGATCGACCAGCCCAGACCGCAACTCAACTTTTCCATTGCCATATTATAAATTTCACGAGTGGTAATTATCTCAATCCGATGCGGCATTTCCATGAGCGGAAACATCGAGCAATGATCGTCGTGTAAGTGGGTCAGGAAAACTGCAGTTATCTGAGTATGCGCAATACCTCGCGCATGCAGGTGCTGACTCAGGAATGGGATTGAATCTATTAGTATGTAGTCACCGTTATGACATAAGGCGAGCCCGGTACATGGCTCATCGGTCGAAAATCCAGAAGCGCCGCCGAGTACTTCGAGTCCGAATTTGGCAAGCCCTCCGGTAACGTGATCGATAGGCACCGAGTAGGGCGGCTTAATCTGCTGGTCGTGGTTGAGATTAACTCCAATTTCACCCCCAGCATTCGATACTAGATAATCGTCCTCACCCTGGCGATGAATAGTGAAACCACCGGCAACTGCAATATCGCTATCGTAAGCGATAATATTAAAGAAATTCTCGACCGGGATGACATCGCCGTTTTTATCTTTCACGGCCAGAAAATTTGAAATCGCTAACCACTCTTCTTTTAATGCGGGTTCAGTCTGCCATTTCTTCAGCTCGCCTGAGGTTGGTCCAAACAGGGTAAAACGTAACAGACGTAGGGCCTGGCTAATGGTATTGGCGTCGCCAACTAGATTAATTTTGCGATTCTCGGCCAGTCCTCTGGCGACGAAGAGGAAAAAATAAAACGGGAACTCAAGATTGTTAAGTAGAGAACCATTTTTTTCCCGAATATCGGATAATACCAGTGTATTAAAATTACGAACGCCTTCGCGCAGTAATCCCTTGAGAACTTCCGGGGGTTGGCCAAAGAGGATAACTTCGCCCGCACCGGTTACGATTCGACTGCCAGGTGACGGCGTTAAGACACTGGGTTCATCCATAGGTGCTCTTGTCAGCAAAAGTATGCTTGAGAGGATGTTAGAGTTTACCTTTGCGCGTTTACGCGGGGAAGCGATAAGGCTGTTACTTAGTTTGCATTTCTAACCCTGTAACCGGTGTTGGTATAGACGCTCATAATAGGGTCTGGCCTGATCGGCAATAGACTGTTCTCGGCTTTCGAGCTTTAACGGTTTTTCGACATAAGGCGCAAAACCGGTCGAATTCCACACCGAGTCGTACCAGTATTTGGCCCATACACCGTCGCTATCACGCGGGCCGCTGAGCCAACTTAGCATGCGGTCATCGAATGCAATTTCGAGTCGGCCGCAGAGTGTGCGTAACGTGGCTTCGGGATTTAACAGGAATTCGCGACTATCAATGACGATAGGAATTTCGCCACTCATCTGAGCGACATAATCGAATAGCTCGGCTTGCTGAATAAAGCCGATGTCGTCGAGGCTGGCCTCGCCGCGCACAGCAGCATAAGAAGCAATCACCCGTTCGGGTTCCCGAATTAAAAAACAGTTAGTCAGTGACGATAGCCAATCTCGATCAATTTCCGGCAGCAGGTGCAAAGTCATGTGCTTCTGGTAAAACAGCGGCTTTTGTCGTGGCGAGTCGCTAGCGCATTGATCGATGATAGACGCCCAGTCGGTGCCCTGATCAGCGATGATTTCGTCGACACCGGGATGTGGAATACCAGTTTTATGCAGATAATGCCCGTATAGCGGTTCATCCCAGACATCGCAATCGTCCCGGTTTTCCCAGGCTCGCATCATCGCGGTGGAAATGTTGCGAGGCCCCGACCACATCGCGATTCGTTTGGTCATGCACTACATTCCTTTTCCAATAGAGCCAGATATAGCTGTTGCAGGCGTTCTACCATCGGGCCGCGTTCGCCGTCACCCATGATGCGACCATCGATATCACTCACCGGCGCGAGACCGGCGAAAGTACCGGTGACGAAGGCTTCGTCAGCCCGGTAAACGTCGGTAAGGCTGAAGTTCTTTTTATAAACCGGGATTTCGTTTTCTTCGCAGAGCCGGATCACCACACCGCGAGTGATGCCGTCGAGACAGTAATCGCCGCTGGATGTCCATACCTCGCCCTTTCTAACGATGAAAAAATGCGTCGAATTACAGGTCGCGACGAAACCATGCGGGTCGAGCATTAACGCCTCGTCGGCACCGGCTTTGGTGGCCTGAATGCAGGCGGTGATGCAGTTTAGTTTGGAATGGCTATTGAGTTTCGGATCCTGTACGTCGGGGTAGCCACGTCTTACGTGCACGGTAAACAGTCTAATGCCTTTGGCTGCAGTGTCCGGCAAAGCCTGTTTGTATTCAGGAATAATGACGATAGTCGGTGGAGTAATCGTAATACGCGGGTCTTGATAAGGCGTGGCCTTAATGCCACGAGAAACCATGAGGCGAATATGTACACCATCATGCATTTTGTTTTGTTCGAGCACATTGTAAAGCCGACTGCGTAAATCAGCGGGCGATACTTCCATGTCCATATCGAGGGCTTTAGCGCCACCATAAAGCCGTTCGAGGTGTTCGTCGAGAAAGGCTATTTTGCCTTTGTGTACACGTAAGCCTTCCCAGACGCCATCGCCGAGTACGAAGCCGCTGTCGAACACCGAGACAACGGCTTTTTCTCGCGGCAGTAATTCACCGTTAATATCGATTAGAATCGACGCGTTGCGAGGGTCGTCCTGATATTCGTGAGTACCTTTCATTCTATGTCCATCATGTCTACGCAACCGAGATCGAATTCGCGACCCAGGCTGCTTACGGTTAAATACAGCTGACCATCGCGGATGGTTTCGCTGGCCAAATTAGTTAATTCGAAAAAAGCGTTACGACCGATTAATGCTTCCAGTCCATCTCGATAGTGTACATAAGGTCTTGGTGTTTGTGTTTCTGGATCAATTTCGACGCGGATTGGGTGGTCGCCATCGACGACGATACACTCATCCAGATTGGTAGTGAAAACAATCGCGGATTGTTGATCCTGCTCGATAACTTCCACCAAATTTGCAACGAAAGGCGCGTCGTCGACCTGGATTTTTAGTTTTTCAGCAGGTGTGAGCAAAAAGTGATCGTCGCCTTGCCGGTGTAAAACGCTGGCAAATAGCTTTACCAGCGATAAGCGTTGAAACGGTCGGCCTTCGTGAAACCAGTTGCCGTCAGCCGCGATACGGATGTCGATAGTGCCGGTATGACTGGGTTGCCATTGCCTGCGCTTTTCGCTCTGGGCTTCAGTTTTCGAGATTTGAGCCAGAATGCGTTCTAATTCAGACATGGCGGTTTAGCGGTTCCCCCGCTTTGTTGTTAATGGATCCCGATTACAAATTTTTCCAGTTCTTCAGGAACCAGCCAAATATCAGAATTCCAATACCAATCGATAATCCAACTTGATCGCTATCCCTGAAGTAAAAGCCGAATTTGTCCACTTTAAAAGAGAACAGGTAAAAGCTGGTGATTGAACCACCTGCAATAGTGATCAACATCAGGACTAGTTTTCGTATTTGACTGGAATCTTTTATAAATGCATCAATGGACACTGCAAACCCCTACTTGTTTAAAAGTTAAAATGACTAAATTGGCGTAATTAGCTCGACCTGGGCTAAATTATAAGCATAGATTACCCTAAGCGCCAACCGTGTCGAAATCAAACCATTTAGTGTCGATTTGAGTAGCATCGCTCGGCTCTTAATTGGTTAAGCTTGCCTGTAGCCAACCTGCCCATAAGGACTATTACCCCTTCCAATCGGGATAGACAGACGATAAGATCGTCAGCCAGTTTTTCCAGGCTGGCAATAACCAGAGAAAATATATGTCCCTTGTAGAGCAAAACCCTCAGCTTGCCGATAAGCGCGGCAAACGCGGCCGCGGTAAGACTAAAGGTCGTGTGGTTGATATTAATGCCTTGCTGGAAGTGCAGTCGCTATTAGGGGACGCCTCGCGAGCTAATGACCTGCTAATCGAGCATCTGCATAAGATTCAGGACAAATTCGGGCATCTCTCGGCGGCGCATCTGGTAGCGCTGGCGAGCGAAATGAAGCTCGCGCCCACAGAAGTCTACGAAGTTGCCAGCTTTTATCACCACTTCGATATCGTCAAAGAAAATGATTCCGCGCCGCCAGCATTGACGGTACGGGTTTGCGAATCGGTAAGTTGCGAAATGGCGGGTGCGAATGAATTAATCGCCGCGCTCAAATCATCTTTGGGTGATGGCGTCCGTGTCCAGCCAGTACCCTGTGTGGGTCGCTGCGATAAAGCCCCGGTCGCCGTAGTTGGCCAATATACGGTTGACCAGGCTAGCGCCGAGTCGGTGCAATCGGCAGTCGAAGCAGGGAATACCCAGCAACCTATGCCGACCGACAGTATCGATTTTGCCTCTTACAAAGCTGATGGCGGCTACCAGTTATACGAAAAACTACTCGCGGGAGACACCAGCGGCGACGCCATTGTCGAAGCGCTCGAAGGCACCGCATTACGCGGCCTTGGCGGTGCGGGTTTTCCGGTCGGTCGCAAGTGGCGCATATTACGCGATGCACCTGCGCCTCGCCTGATGGCGATTAACATCGACGAAGGTGAGCCCGGTACTTTTAAAGATCGGTTCTACATGCTCGCCGATCCGCATCGCTTTCTCGAAGGCTTGCTAATTGCGGCCAAAGTCATCGGCATCGATGACTGTTATATATACGTGCGCGATGAATATCCCTCGATTAGCGAGAACCTGCGTCTGGCGATTGAAGCTTTACAGAACGAGTCCGGGTATGACCTGCCGAACATGGAATTACGCCGTGGCGCTGGCGCGTATATTTGCGGTGAAGAATCGGCGATGATCGAATCGATCGAAGGCAAGCGTGGCATGCCGCGTTTACGTCCGCCTTATGTCGCGCAGGTTGGTCTGTTCGGTCATCCGACACTGGAGCAAAACTGCGAATCGTTGTTCTGGATTCGTGATGTGATCGAAAAAGGCGGCGAATGGTTTGATGCACAGGGCCGTAATGGACGCAAAGGCCTGCGTAGCTTTTCGGTCTCTGGCCGGGTAAATAATCCAGGCGTACATCTAGCCCCTGCCGGTATTACGGTGCGAGAACTCATTGCCGAATATTGCGGTGGCATGATGGATGGCCACGAATTTTATGGCTATTTCCCCGGCGGCGCTTCGGGTGGAATCTTGCCCGCATCGCTTGGCGATGTACCGCTCGATTTCGATACCTTGCAGGAATACGGCTCCTTCATCGGTTCCGCAGCGGTAATCATACTTTCCAACAAAGATAGTGCCAAACAGGCGGCTTTGAATTCGATGAAATTTTTCGCGCATGAATCCTGCGGACAATGTACGCCCTGCCGTGTCGGCACCGAGAAAGCGGTTAGTATTATGGAAACCGGTGACTGGGATATCGAACAGCTTAATGACCTGTCGACCGTAATGATCGACGCCTCGATCTGTGGCCTCGGACAGGCTGCACCAAATCCGATGCTGTCGGTGATTAAATACTTCCCGCAGGAATTGGGTTTAGAGGTGAATAAGTAATGAGTGCTAATCCCGATACGATTTTTGAAACGATTGAGTTCACCTTAAACGGTAAAGCCACCGAAGCGCTACCCGGCGAAACCATTATCCAGGCGGCTAAACGCACCGGAACCGAAATTCCGCACCTTTGTTATACCGAAGGCCTGCGCTCCGACGGTAACTGTCGAGCCTGTGTGGTCGAAATCGATGGTGAGCGGGTGCTGGCGCCGAGCTGTTGCCGTAATCCGACTCCCGGCATGGTGGTTAATTCAAACAATGAACGAGCGCAAAAGTCACAAAAAATGGTGGTTGAGCTACTGTTGTCTGATATGCCGGAGAAGGCTTATACACTGGATAACGAACTAACGCAGTGGGCGCAAAAACTGGGCGTGGAGTCACCGCGATTCAAGCCTCGACATCAGCCACAAAGTGATCTGTCACATGCGGCGATTGCTGTCAATCTCGATGCCTGTATTCAATGTACGCGTTGTGTCCGCGCCTGTCGTGAAACCCAGGTTAATGACGTTATTGGTTTGGCGAATCGTGGCTCGCATGCCGAAATCGTGTTCGATATGGGTGATGCGCTGGGCGAGAGCTCCTGTGTGGCCTGCGGCGAATGTGTTGCCGCCTGTCCGACTGGCGCTTTGTCGAACGCAACTGGAGCGCATCAGCAAGAAGCCGATCGTAAGGTCGATTCGGTTTGTCCGTATTGTGGCGTTGGCTGCTTGCTGACTTATCACGTTAAAGACGACAAAATTTTGCGCGTCGAAGGCCGAGATGGCCCAGCAAACTTTAATCGACTGTGTGTGAAGGGCCGTTATGGCTTCGACTATGTTAGTCATTCACAGCGTTTGCTGAAGCCGTTAGTCCGTAAAGAAGGTGTTCCGAAAGGCCTGAATGAGTACTTCGACCCCAGCGATCCATCGAAGATGTTTCGTGAAGTCAGTTGGGAAGAGGCGATGGCGCTGACAACTGGTGGCCTGAACAAAATCAAAACCGAACTCGGTGGTGCCGGGCTGGCTGGTTTTGGTTCGGCCAAAGGTAGTAACGAAGAAGCTTATTTATTTCAGAAACTGGTACGTGCGGGCTTCGGCACCAACAATGTCGATCACTGTACGCGACTGTGTCATGCCTCCAGTGTGGCAGCCCTGCTCGAAGGAGTGGGCTCGGGAGCTGTCTCGAATCAGGTCGAAGACGTTAAACGCGCCGAAGTCATCCTGGTAATTGGCTCGAATCCGACCACCAATCATCCGGTCGCGGCTACCTTCATGAAAAATGCGATCAAGCAGGGTAAGAAGTTGATTTTGCTCGATCCTCGTAAGACCGACATCGCCCGCCACGCGACGCATTTTTTGCAGTTCAATGCATCTACCGATGTGTCTTTGCTGAATTCTATTTTGCACGTCATTATTGATGAAGGCTTAACCGATGAAACATTCATCGCGGAACGTACTACCGATTTCGAAGCATTAGAAGCCAATGTTGCTGACTTCAGTCCAGAGAAAATGGCTGCAGTGACCGGCATTGATGCTGGTACCGTACGTGAAGTAGCACGGCTATTCGCAACCTCTAGAGGCTCGATGATTTTCTGGGGTATGGGTATTTCTCAACATATCCACGGCACCGATAATTCGCGTTGTCTCATTGCGCTGTCGATGATCACCGGACAAATTGGCCGTCCCGGTACTGGATTACACCCCTTGCGTGGACAGAATAATGTGCAGGGCGCGTCAGATGCTGGCCTGATCCCGATGATGTTTCCCGATTACAAACGCGTCGATAACCCTGAAGCCCACGCCCGTTTTTCCAAATATTGGGATGCCGAACTCGATGATAAGGCGGGTTTAACGGTAGTCGAGATCATGCATGAAATCCTCGAGGGGCATATTAAAGGTATGTATATCATGGGCGAAAATCCAGCCATGTCCGATCCGAATTTAAATCATGCTCGTGCAGCCCTGGCGGCACTCGATCACCTCGTAGTGCAAGATATGTTTCTCACCGAAACAACGGCGTTTGCGGATGTGGTATTACCTGCTTCCGGATGGGCGGAGAAAGATGGCACGGTGTCGAATACTGATCGACGTGTTCAATTGGGCAAAGCCGCAGTACCACTACCCGGTGAAGCGCGCCAGGACTTGTGGATTATCCGCGATATTGGTCAAGGTCTTGGCCTCGACTGGAATTATCAGCATGTCTCCCAAGTTTACGAAGAAATGCGCGGTGCCATGGCGAGTATTAACGGCATTACGTGGGAGCGTTTGCAGCAACAGGGTTCGGTGACTTATCCCTGTCAGGACGCCGCCGATCCCGGTCAGAGTGTGGTGTTTGTCGATCAATTCCCGACCGCAAGCGGTAAAGTTAAACTGGTGGCGGC
>JAUVCH010000099.1 GCA_030595795.1 Gammaproteobacteria bacterium | reverse complement strand
GTTCCTAGCTATAAAGATCAGCAGGACAAATTAAAAGACAAAGATCTCGCTACCTATGGGTTTCTCGGTTATCCATTATTGCAAAGCGCCGATATATTGATGTACAAGGCGGGATATGTGCCAGTCGGCGAAGATCAGGTCGCGCATGTCGAGCTGACTCGCGAAGTCGCGCGTCGATTTAACCATTTCTATGGCAAAGAGGCCGATTTCGAAAAAAGAGCGGAAGCCGCGATCAAGAAAATGGGCAAGAAAAACGCCAAACTCTATAAAGATGTGCGTAAACGTTACCAGGAGCAAGGTGATACTGAAGCCCTGTCCATTGGCAAGGCCTTACTCGACTCACAACAAAATATCAGTTTGAGCGACCGCGAGAGACTGGTTGGTTATCTCGATGGCGGCGGCCGAATCATATTGCCGGAACCACAGTCGTTGCTGACGGTGTCATCTAAAATGCCCGGAATCGATGGTCAAAAGATGTCTAAATCTTATGGCAATACCATTGCCTTGCGCGAGTCACCAGAAGTCGTCGAGAAGAAAATTAAAACCATGCCCACCGATCCAGCGCGCGTTAGGCGCACCGATCCGGGTGACCCTGCAAAATGCCCGGTCTGGGACCTGCATCAGGTTTATACCCCTGAAGAAACCAAGCAGAAACTGGTGGAAGGTTGTAAAACAGCCGCCATCGGTTGTATCGACTGTAAACAATATATAATCGATTCGGTGCTCAATGAGCTAAAGCCGATACAGGCCAGAGTGAAAGATTATTTGAGCGATCTCTCAGGCGTCGATAGCATCATCAATGAGGGCTGCGAGGCCGCACGCGATGTCGCGCAAGACACCATGGTTGAAGTGCGTAAAGTTATGGGGCTGACCTCGCGTTAATCTCGATGGAAAACTTCGCCAACACAGCCTCTAACCAGTCTGAAATGCCCTTTGCGCTGGTTCAGGGAGAGCCGTTAACGGTCATTCCGCAGGATTTATACATTCCGCCCGATGCGTTGCTGGTTTTTCTCGAAGCTTTCGAGGGCCCGCTGGACTTATTGCTTTATCTGATCAAACGGCAAAATCTCGACGTGTTGAATATTCCGATTGCAGCGATTACGCGCCAGTACATGGAATATATCGAACTCATGGAAGAACTCGAACTCGAACTTGCGGCCGAATATCTGGTAATGGCGTCGATGCTGGCCGAGATAAAATCGCGCATGCTGCTGCCACGACCCATTTCGTCGGACGATGAAGACGACCCACGGGCCGAGCTCATTCGGCGGTTACAGGAATATGAGCAATTCAAGAAAGCAGCCGAAGACCTCGATGCGCTAGACAGGCTCGAACGCGAGATTCATTTAACTAATATCGAAATTCCGGCATTCGAGATCGATATGCCATTACCGCAGGTACAGATCAAAGATTTGCTCGCCGCGTTTCGTGATGTGGTCAATCGTGCCGAACAATTTGCCAGTCATCATGTCGAGCGCGAGCCGTTGTCGGTGAGAGAGCGCATGGTGAGCGTGCTGGAAAAAATATCCGCCGATGAATTCACTTCTTTTTATGACTTCTTCGATGCCAGTGAGGGGCGCATGGGTGTTGTTGTTAGTTTTCTGGCGATACTCGAATTAATCAAAGAGTCGCTTATTGAAATGGTACAAAGCGAGCCCTATGCACCCATTTACGTCAAAGCGAAATCCTGAAGGTGGCACAAAGAATGGACAGTGAACGACTAAAACCAATCCTGGAAGCGTTGCTAGCAGCCAGCGATAAACCTTTGACGATTAACACTATTTTCGATTTATTTGTCGGCGATTTAGAGCAACCTGGAAAAGATGATATTCGCCAGGCCATGCACGAACTGGCCGAAAAATATAATAATAGTGGCCTGGAACTGAAACAGGTTGCTTCCGGCTTTCGGCTACAGGTTAAGCCCGCCTATGAAACCTGGGTGTCGCGTCTGTGGGAGCAAAAGCCGCCGCGTTATTCGCGCGCCTTGATGGAGACTTTGGCATTAATTGCTTATCGACAGCCTATAACCCGAGGCGAGATCGAAGATATTCGTGGCGTGAGTGTTAGTAGTAATATGGTGAAAACCCTGCAGGAACGCGAATGGGTTAAATCCCTCGGTCATAAAGATGTACCCGGCAAGCCGACCTTATATGGAACGACTCGTGAATTTCTCGATTATTTCAATCTGAAATCTTTGAACCAGTTACCAACCCTGGCAGAGATCAGAGACCTCGATCAATACCATCCAGAACTGGCGTTCACCGAAAAAAGCGAAACCAGCGTTAATTAAACATCTATAATCAGGTTTAACTTAATTGTTAAACCTGTTTGCCTGATTCTAGAGAACCTCATGCACCGTCGCTTAATACTCCTTCTTTTTATAACTATGTCCACGCTGTTGGCAAGCTGTAGTGATAACAAAGAAGCCTTGAAAACCTGGGTTCATGCGGATACAGGTTCCTACGGTGCAGCGATTAGCCCAAATGGAAAGTATCTAATGACAGGCGAAATTGGCGGTTTTGGTCGCGTCTGGGATATTAAAAAGAATAAGGTGATGTTTAGCCTGCAACACGAAGAAAATAGCGACGGTGGTATGATCGCTGCGGCATTCTCCGAACGTGGCGATATACTGGTTACCATCGAACAGCAGTCGATTGCTCGTTGGTCCACCAAAACAGGACGTCTCACCGGATACTGGAGCTGGCCTAAACTGAGTGATGTTGATGTTTCTGCCGATGGTCGCTATGCGCTCATCGGAACAAAAGATAATCAGGCTATTTATTTCGACATGGTCGAAGGTAAGATGCGGTACGTGTTCCCGCACCACGAGAAAGTAAATAGCGTGTCTTTGGATAAAGAGGGCCGTTATGCGCTTACCGGGTCTAACGACTGGCACGTCAGCCTATGGGATTTAAAAGACGGCAAGCATTTGTGGTCACAAAATTTGAAATACAAAATTTCACTGGTAGAACTTTCCGATGACGGAGAACTGGCGCTTGCCAATGCTTTTATCGGCGATGCCAATATCTATTCGACAGCCGGAAAAGGCAAGCTGGTGTCGAGACTGGACGAAGTGCGAATGACGCTGGTTTCCGCCGATTTCTCCGATAACAACCAGATTCTGGCGACAGGTCGAGTCGCTAAATCAATCGATATCTGGAGCGTTGATACAGGCACTCGAAAAGAAGCCTGGATGCCGAAAGTGAAACATAGTGTACAGCCCGATTCGGCCACTATTCTGGATTTGAAA
The DNA here is from genome assembly GCA_030595795.1 of Gammaproteobacteria bacterium. Classification (GTDB taxonomy): domain Bacteria; phylum Pseudomonadota; class Gammaproteobacteria. Next base: position 11,361 of record JAUVCH010000099.1, on the reverse strand, counting down.
CTAGACACGAATGCCAAAACTCTGATCTCAGAATCTTCCACCGGGATTGGTCAACATTGGGCGATAAAGTAGACACACAAAGACTATGGAACGAATTCAAAAATTTCTGGCCCACCAGGGTGTTGCTTCACGGCGTCAGGTTGATGCAATGCTGCAAGCAGGGCGCATTTCGGTCAATGGTGAGGTTGCGAAACCGGGGGATCAAATCAGTGGCAACGAAAAAATATCACTCGATGGAAAAATAATCCGTATCAGCCAGGTTGATCTCAAACCAAAACTATTGATGTACCACAAACCAGTCGGGGAGGTTTGTACGCGAGCAGATCCAGAAGGTAGAACCGATGTTTTCAAGAATCTGCCCGGGTTGGGCAGTGGGCGTTGGGTGAGTATCGGTCGGCTCGATATTAATACCAGCGGACTCCTTCTGTTTACCAATCAGGGTGAACTGGCCAATCGTTTAATGCACCCCAGTTTCGAAGTTGAGCGCGAATATGCAGTTCGAGTTCACGGAACAGTGACGGCTGATATGATCAAACAACTCGAATTGGGCATTCACCTGGAAGATGGGCTAGCGCGGTTCGATCAGATTATCGATGGTGGTGGCGAAGGCACCAATCACTGGTATCACGTTATTCTCAAGGAAGGCCGCAACCGTGAAGTCCGTCGGCTATGGGAAGCAGTCGGTGTCGAAGTCAGTCGTCTGACTCGCGTACGCTACGATCAGTTTAATCTACCCAAGTGGCTAAAGCCGGGTAAGCATCGGTTTTTCGAAGAAGACCTCATCAGTAAACTCTATCAAAGATTACAACTCGACTACCCGGAGGCTCAGGATAATCGACGCCAGGGTAGAGGCCGTAAGCGCTAACGACGGCATGGGCAATAAACGTTTTTCAAGCTGGTGCAAATCGGTGCTTCCGGCTAACTATCATCAAATTAAGGGTCAAACTAACAAGCTTCAACAATTCCTGGTTGAACAGTTACCTGATCCAGCCTCACAGCGTATACACGTGCTTAATATATCAGCCCATGAGATTATCGTTGCGGTGGATGATGCTCAGACCGCTAATTACCTGCGTCTGTATCAACGTGAATTGCAACAGCAGGTTTTTGAAGCCTTAAACTATAAGCAGACTTTAAAGTTTAAAACCATGCCAGAGAGTGTATTGCAACCCAGTCAGCTACCACAGGCGAGAAAACCCTCTAAGGTATCTAGTGATACAGCTGACGGAATCACGCGCAATGCACAGTGGATAGAAGATGAGCCGTTGAAACAGGCCCTGGAATCCCTCGCCGCCAGTTTAAAGTCTAAACGATAAACACTCTCTAAAGTCCAGCAACTGATTTCAATCGGGCGTTATGTATATCGGTGTATAGGTTGATATAAATAATTTTCGCGGTCGCAATCGCGGGGATTGCCAGAATGACACCAACTGTACCAAACGCGGCACCGATTATCATAATCCCCAATATCACCTCGACAGGGTGTAAATTAACCGCATTGGCGATCACGGAAGGTATCACCACGACGTTATCGACAACCTGAGCAGTAATAATGACCACCACTGATAAATATAATAATGAGGGGTCAAAAGGTGTCATCGCAGAGGCCACTAACAGGCTTAATACAATCGAGATAATCGGTCCAACATAGGGAATTAGATTAAGAATACCCGTCATCGCACCCAATAACACCGGAATATCCAGACCAATGATACTAAATCCAATAATACATACTGTGGCCATGATCATCGATTGAATCATCACCCCACGCGTATATGCGAGTAATTGCTTCGAAACCCGGTGATAAATTAACCAGCCTAGCTCGAAGCTAGAGTTCGGTAACCAGTTCATCAGCCGATTACGCACCGAACGAAAGTCTTTTAGCATGTAATAGGTCAGGAAAGGGATTAGCAGCAGGAAAATAATAATATTGAGTAGCTTGTTAGACAGGCTTAACAATAGTGATTGAGCGAACGAAGATGACTCCGACAGCATGGTGATAATGATTTCCGAAGCGTCGAATTCGGTGCCGACCAGTTCTGATATTTGCTGGTTGTAGTGTGTTAAAAACCCCTCTAGCTTGGATAGTATCTGGGGTAACTTGGCCTGTAGTAAACCGGCCTGTTCGATTAGCTGGGGCAGGGCGAAGCCAATAGCGATAAAGGTAACAAACAACAGCAATACCAGAACGATAAGAATCGAAAGTGAATGATTCACATTGTGACGAACCAGGTAAATAGTTGCAGGCTCGAACAGTGCATACAACGTTAGTGAGATGACTATTGGGATGAGCACCGATGAAATCAGATAAATGCTTGCCAGGAAGATGGTGATAACAGCGGCAAAAACCTTAAAGGTCTGAATATTCGCGCTCGAAGAGCGGATGCCGATTGAATCGCTCATGATTGTTGCGAGGCGATGATTTTATTCGCCTGAGACAGGCGCTGCGCCAGTACCGAAGACAGGTTCATAAGGAATCGAGCGCCGAACCGAGGCTCATATTCTATCCATTCTTCCAGGTCCTGCTTCAGGAAAAATACCAGACTCGAATCGGCCAGGGCATAGGCATCGGCGACGCGTCGATCGGTTTCTGCGAGTGCGATTTCACCAAAAAAGTCACCAGATTCTAATTGTGCCAGTTCGGTTTTGTTTGCCATTACACGCACCGATCCTTCCAGTACCAGGATGGCTCCGGCACCTTGATCGCCCTGGTTAAAAATTATTTCTTCGGCACGAAACTGGCGCACATGCATTTTTGCTGAGAGAAATTCAATTTGACGAGCAGGGATATCGGTGAACAAAGGCGTTTGCTGCCAAAGCTGAGCAATGGTGTTTAACTCGCTATTGCCTTTTTTGAAAATATTTGACCAGAAGATATTGCTCATTAGCCTGTCGATCAGTTGTCTAGAATAAATTTTAGAATACCAGACTCTAAGGGTCGTCGCTATTCACCAGACTGTAATCGAAGTTGGACTTAGCTGACATGTACTGCTCTAATAGAATCGGACGCTACCTTGAAAGACTGCATACTAAGAATGGTGATCAGTCACCAATTAACGATGAAAAATCTTTAAATAAAATGTCCGGTGGAACTTGACCAGTATAGGAACAGGCATGAGTTTGAACCACGTTGCCCCAGCCTACAAATTTTCAGACGCTACCGTCGATCTTTGGCTTGTGCACCAAAAGTCGATCGTGGAAGAGACACTATTGGCTAACTACCGCCTCCTCGCCAGCCCCGAAGAACTGAAAATTATCGACAGTTTTCATTTCGCGGAAGATCGACACACTGCCCTCGTAACACGCGCCTTCGTGCGCTGCCTTTTGTCCTGTTACCTGGGCGGCGACCCCCGGCAGTGGGAGTTTGGAATTGTGGCAAACGGCAAGCCAGTTGTCACCAATGCCCCAGTACCGGTCGAATTCAATATCAGTCACACGCGGTGGATGATTGTCGCCGCAATAATGCCCAGTACTGCCAGAGTTGCATTAGGTGTCGATGTCGAGCGAATGGCGGCGGATCGCAGCATCCTGGATATAGCCGCAAAATATTTTTCCTGCGACGAATTGTCGGAGCTTGAAAGCCAGCCTCCAACAGACAGAATTGCCCGGTTCTATGACTACTGGACATTGAAAGAGAGTTACATCAAGGCCACGGGTGAGGGACTTTCGATACCTCTGATGGACTTCAGCTTCCACATTGCCGAGAAAACTCTGCCACCTTCAGGATGTGCACCAAGCCAGATTTCGCTGAGCAGTCGGAATGACGCCGAACGCGCAGGATATACCTGCCAAAGCTGGCTGCAGCCAGCAGGCAACAAGCACCGAATCGCCATCAGTGCGTTGTCCCGCAGCAATACCAACACAGCACGGAAAATTCGCTGCTTCGACATGGTTCCGATGCAAACGTACCGGTCGCGTTCACTACCCCTGGTATGAGTCTGCTGTAATCCCACCCATTAATAATCGATATCAAAAGTAGAGGGTTACGCCGCATAAGCGGAGTTGCTCTGAGCTTTCCTCATTCATTCAAAGCCCTGGCGTGCCGGTGCTCTTGACATCGTTTAGAAATCGCTCGACCTTGGCTTGAATATCAATTTTCCCTTTACCATAGCCTAGTGGTAGATCAAAGTGTCGGCTGTTTTCGTAGTGATAGCGTTCAGCTGGATGACCTGCGTTGATTAAAGCGGCTTTAAACTCTTCGGTCATCTCCTTTGTCAGGGTTTGTCTCTTACCATCTTTGATGCCGGCAGACATGAGCAAAAAAGGAATATTGCTACCATTATTGACGAAATAGGCCGGAGAGGCTTTTTTCTGTTCTTTTTCGGTGTCACCAAAATACTGCTCCAATCGTTCGATACGCTTATCGAAAGCAGTACCTTTCATCGCCTTCAATGCGCCAGGAATATCATAGACATGGATATCAAAGGTGATTACGCCGCGAATAATATCCAGTGAAAGCTCTTGATCCTCCAGATAGCTGGCGTCTGTACCCAGTAACGCGGCCATGTGGGCACCAGAAGAATGTCCGAGCAAAACAAAAAACTGTGGATCTCCACCGTAATCTTGTACATTCTGCGACAGCCATTTGATTGAACCTGCGATATCCTGTGCCATATCGGCATATTTCACCTTCGAGTTTCGCTTCTTTTCAATCAGGCGGAAATTAACTGCCGCAACAACGTAGCCGCTGTCCAGGAAGGAATTCACCATATTCTTGTTCAGGGCGATATTGGACTTGTCTCCCTCAACCCAGCCTCCGCCGTGGACAAATACCAACACTGGCCGTTTGCCGTTGTTGCCGCGGTGATAAATATCGAGTTCGGTAAATTTTGTATCCCAGCCATCGGCGCTGCGATAACGGAGATTACGCTCGATCTCACATTTGCAGTTTTTGATGCTTAGGGACTTCCCCTGATCTGATCGCCCACCCTGGCCGAGCCCTGCTGATCTCATAGCCTCGGTCAAGCATACAAGTACGCCGACCCGACGTTGAGATGGCTCGCAAACTCCTTCCTTCAATTGCCCGTCGCGTTGTCTGTTAAAGCTGCAATAGGTGCCCTCGGATTCATCTGCGCAGGCTTTGACAAATGGAGGCGGATCGCTTCCCTGGGCATAACTTCGACTCGCACTCGCAAAAGATAGGACGAGCAAAATAGTCAATGAACCGACTGCGGCCAAAATTCTGCATGAACGGTTAATTCTCGAAAATGACATAGATATCACCTGGTGTTCTTAATTTTTAAATTGGGGTCGTCAGCGAATTTACTACAACCCAGCTAAGCAGCTTTCTTCATCGCGATCAATAATTCTTCATACTGCCTTGGACTGACATGACGTGGTCTAATAGATTGATACACCCCAAGTATATAGATAATAAACTTAACTAGCGTGAGTCGTAAAGGTGGCTGCTGGGATAATGCGGTTGTTGAAAGCTCCTTTGACAGTTTGAAACAGGAACGAGTTCACTGGAGAAACTATACCAAAGCCATTTGGCGGCAATTTTTTTTAAGAAAGATCCCTGTCGGTAAGGGGTTAATGGATGAACCTCAGAAGAAGATATCCTGGCGAGTTGATCAAACTCTCTTCCATGAAGTCAGGAAATCGGAAAGCATCAACAGACCCACCGTTAACCTGCCATTTTTGCGCGCCAGGTCTCATAATCGATCGACATCGATCGACGGAGTAATCATAAATCTGTAAAATATTTCCTTAATTAGTGCGGGTTTGGCTAAATGAACTATTATTATTTAAATTGAACCTGACTCAGATAAGAAGGTAATGTATGAAGTCTGTAGCAACTTTGGAACATAACGATAATATTGCAGGTGAACTGGAGAAATATATTTCTTCTAATACCCCTGTAGTTGTAAAAGGATTGCGGGATTTTCCGCCCCTAAATTGGACGATAGAGTCACTTGAAGCGCGATACGGGAATGTCGATATCCGAATAGTGGTTTCCGATTCACAAAACTTTGTCTATTCCGATAAGCAAGAACGCACGATTGAAAGCATGTCGTTAAGTGAGTTTATCGATAAAGGTATTCGTAATTTAGGTGCCGACGGTAAATATTATGCATTGGGTCGGGGGTTTTCGACGCAATTCCCTGGCTTGACAGAGGAAATTGTACTCCCTACGGCGTTATCGCAGTTTTTTAGCGGCAGCGGACGTTTTCTTGAGCGCAACGTCTGGATGTCTCATGGAGGCACGCGGACCGCTTTGCACTTCGATGCCCAGGAGAATTTCAATGTTCAGGTTGAGGGGGAAAAGTGCTTTTGGCTTTATCCTACAGAAAATAAATCCATGTATCCGATGAAAATGAATTCACAGGCTTCATACCTCAGTCCCGTGGATCCACGAAACCTGGATCGGGAAAAATTTCCGAATTTTTCTACATCCGCAGGATATGAGGCAATCACAAGTCCCGGCGACATGCTCTATTTACCTTATGGGTGGTGGCATCAGGTCGATACCACTGGCGAACAGAATCTGAATGTCAACTTCTGGTGGGTTCCACGTTGGAAGTTGATCCGTTACTGGTCTCAAACGCTGCGTGGTGCGTTTGTATTAGCGCACCGGGCCGGCAAGCATCCTCACAAAAGGGCGCAAGAGCAGGCTGCTAATAAAACAAATTAATAGTAAAATAAGGTATAGAGTCGTTTCCTTTCGCTTTAATTTTGATGTAGTGGGCATTTCTCGCGTGGTCTTCCTATAGAATCCTGCCAAGATTATTCGGTTTCAGATTGGCAGGGCAGGTTACTTCGAGTGTGATTTTCCTTTTTTTTTCGAACCTAAAGATTGTAATTGCCGACTTTGGCCGGTTTACTTCAGCTAGGCTCTGTTTAACTTAACAAGGTAATGATTTATGTGTTCTGCGGTTAAGCAGTCGTCTGATATTGAAGATGTTTATGAGCTAACACCTCTTCAAGAAGGAATGTTGTTTCATACGTTACGTGATGCCAAACTGGGTATGTTCGTCAATGTCGCTATATTTTCAATGTATGACGTAGATGTAGATGCCTGGAAGTATGCCTGGCAAAGTTTGATCCAACGCCACACAATTTTACGTTCGACATTTCACTGGAATGGCCTGGAAAGACCGGAGCAACGTGTCCATCGGGCGGTTGAGATTCCCTTTGAAGTGCATGATTGGCGCGAACGGCCAGCGGAAGAGCAACGCTCGGCGATTCGCACGTTGGCCCAGCAGGGTATGAGTCATGGTTACGACCTAAACCATGCCCCGCTCATGCACATCGTAATGGTTCGACGAACAGACATTGAGTGGAGTTGTATACTCAGTCACCATCATCTCGTGCTGGATGGTTGGTCTGGTGGCTTAATTATGCAGGATGTCTGGAAACTGTATGAAGCCAAAAGACTCGGGGAATCGGCGCGATTACTTCCGGCCAGGCCGTTTAAGCAATATATCGACTGGTTGCGGGAAAGAGATGTCGATGCGGCAGAAGTTTTTTGGCGACGGCAATTGAGTGATATCAGTCAATCCAATTCTTTGCCAATGGAATTGCAAAGTAATGCCAAAAACCTTGTGCGAATACGTTTTGAAACTCGGAGCATTACGCTCGATACAGATACATCTACCGCGCTTTATACATTGGCAAGAAAGTGTCATGTAACGATTAGCACTCTGGTTCAGATGACCTGGGGGTATTTACTTGCCCGTAGCAGCGGCAGTATGAATGCTGTGTTTGGCTTGCTGGTTATGGGGCGTCCGCCATCCATTGAGGATGCAGACAGTATTGTCGGTATGTTCTTAAATACCGTACCGTTTCGTATCACAATAAACGACGACATTAGCGTCAAACAGTGGTTGCAAGAAATCAAGTTGCAACAGGTTGAGCTTCAAGAATTTGAATATGTATCTTTGATTACCGCACAACAATATAGTCAGGTACCTCATGGTGTGCCGCTGTTTGAGAGTTGCGTGGTCGAAAAGCTGACGGATCGAGGCGCTCAGTCGGGCCAAAATCAACAAACAGCCGACCACCATGCCTTTAAAGCGGCAACCCAGCAAAATTATCCCCTGCTACTGGAGTACACGCCAGGCACTGAGATAGAGCTAAAGCTCAATTATGACGCCCGCCGTTTCTCGCACCAGGGTATAGCACGAGTGCTGGAACAATTGAAATATATTTATGAATCTCTTCTGAACGATGTAGATCAGCCGGTGAGTAGCTTGCTACTGATGTCGGACCTTGAACAAAACCTGGTACTGCATGAGTGGAACCGGACTCATGTATCGTATGACAGCGATATATGTTTACACCAGCTTTTTGAACGGCAAGCATCGGTAACGCCGGATAAGTCGGCATTATACTTTAAAGACGAGCAAATCACCTTCGCCGAATTGAATCACGAGGCAAATCAACTCGCTCATCATTTGCGTGGCAAAGGAATTGAAGCCAAAGCCAGAATAGGTCTATCAATCGACCGTTCGATACCCATGATAGTCACCATGCTGGCAGTAATAAAGGCTGGATATGCTTATGTACCCCTGGATCCAAATTATCCACAATCTCGTCTGATATATATGTTGGAAAACTCAGACGTTTCTCTGCTGATTACTCAGGAACATTTGCTTGAGCGATTCGGTGAACTAGATTGTGAATCAATTTGCTATGATCGTGACAAGCTGTCCTGGCAAGATCAGCCAGATAGTAATCCGGAGAATGTTACCGATGCCATGGATTTGGCCTACGTATTATTTACCTCAGGCTCTACCGGAGCCCCTAAGGGTGTGGAAGCCCGGCATCGTGGAGCTGTGAACCGCCTTTCATGGATGTGGCGTAGTTACCCGTTTAAAGAAAACGAGGTTTGCTGTCAGAAGACGACATTGAGTTTTGTCGACTCTATCTGGGAGGTTTTCGGCCCTTTACTTAAAGGTATTCCGCTGGTGTTAATACCTGATGAGGTATTAAAACTGCCGCAGCAATTAATACGCGTATTAGCGCAACATGGTGTAAGCCGAATTGTTTTGGTTCCCTCGTTGCTGAGTGCCATTTTGGAATCCAGTGATGCCCTTGAAACGGAAATTCCGGAATTAAATTTTTGGATTACCAGTGGAGAAGTATTGAGCGTAGCCCTGGTAAAAACCTTTAATGAGAAACTGACGGGCAGAACCCTGCTGAATCTTTACGGCTCTTCAGAAGTCGCTGCAGACGCAACCTATTATGAAACCAGTCAGTTGTCGGAATTTGCAACCACAGTACCGATTGGTCGACCGATAGATAATACTGCAGTCTATATACTGGATGATCAGTTTAGGCCTGTTTCCATAGGCATGGTTGGAGAGCTCTATGTGGGAGGAGATGGATTGGCACGAGGTTATTATGGCCGCCCTGACTTAACCACAGAACGTTTTTTAGCTAACCCTTTTTGCGAAGATCATGATGAAGTCATCTATAAAACCGGTGATTTAGCCCGGTCCCTCCCAAATGGAATAATCGAGTATCTGGGTCGAAGTGATTTTCAGGTCAAAATCCGTGGTGTACGCGTAGAATTGGGTGAGATTGAAAACGCGCTAAGCGAACACCCGGAAATTCAGCAGGCAGTTGTTACAGCGATAAATTCAGAGCAATTGCTGGCTTATGTGGTGTGGAAAAATGATCCCGTAAAGGATCATGATGAGATACGTCGCTTTCTCCATAAGACATTGCTGGACTATATGATTCCGTCATTTTTCATGTCTCTGGATGCTTTGCCGTTACTGCCCAATGGTAAGGTCGATAGAAAGTCGTTACCGGTTTTTGACCTCAACGAGCAATTAAATGCTGGTGAAAGCGAAAACTACGAAGAGCCGAAAAGTGACACCGAAAAGACCATTTCACTAGTTTGGACTAAAGTACTGAATGTTGATCGGGTTGGGCGCAATAGTGATTTTTTTGAATTAGGTGGCCATTCGCTGAGTGCAATTCGGGTATGCGCTCGCCTGACAGACCTTTTAGGGCATGATGTGCCCATTCGTGGCCTGTTCGAATCGTCAAAGCTAGCCGGATTCGCCGAATGGCTGGATAGTGGCGAGGCGAATGAAGACGTACCTGAGCTAGCACAGGTCGAAGATCGCGGTAAAGAGGCGCCACTAACTAATACGCAGCAAAGGTTATGGTTTGTCGATCAACTCAACCCGGGGATTGGTTCTTACACTTTGCCCAATGCGCAAAGCTTAACCGGCCTGCTGGATTTAAGTGCGTTGGAGCAGGCATATATAGACTTGTTGGAGCGTCATGAGATACTACGGACGAACTTTATCTCGCGTGGAGGCACACCGATACAGTTTATTAGACCAGTTCCCGATCATTTTCCGGTAGACCATATCGATTTAACAGACTTGCCGCTACCAGAAAAAGAACAAGAAGCGGCTGTAGCCACCAGAAATAATGGACGAAAGATTTGGGATTTGGAAAACGGCTCGGTGATTCACGCGCAAGTGATCAGTCTTAACCCAACACAGCATATTCTTAATACTGCGATTCATCATATTGTTGCTGACGGGCGATCTAAAGATATCCTCAGTCGTGATTTATCAGCTTTTTATTATGCTCGAATTGACGGTACGAAGGCCGAGCTCGAACCTTTAACGTTGCAATACGCGGATTTTGCGATTTGGGAGAGGGATGGATTACGTGGCGATACTTTTACCAAACGCTTAAAATATTGGAAGAAAACCCTGGAAGGTGCTAATCCGTTAGAAATTCCTACCGACTTTCCGAGGCCGGCAGAGCATCACTTCAGAGGATCTAAGGTCTTTTTTAAAATTCCTACCGCCTCTGCAGTCGCATTAAGAGATGTTGGCAAGCAACAAAATGCCACTGCCTATATGAGTGTTCTTGCCGTTTTTCAGCTGTTATTGATGCGCTATAGCGGCGAAGAAGATGTAATTGTAGGTAGTCCAGTGACAACCCGAACTCGTACCGAGCTTGAATCGCTGATCGGATTGTTTGTCAACACCTTACCATTGCGTACCGATTTTTCAGGGGATCCAAGTTTTAGAGAAGTGCTTAACAGGGTAAAAAATACCTGCAACGGCGCTTTTGCCAATATGGACCTGCCCATGGAAGAGATGGTTCGCCACATTAAAACTGGCCGCGATCTCAGTCGCCAGGGCTCACCGCTGTTTCAGATTATGTATGTGCATAATCAAGGCGCCAGGAATATGGGAGAAGTTAGTCCCGAGAAAAAGGAACAGGATATTGGTTTCGCCAACTTCGACATTGTTCTAGCTGTTACCGATATTCCCGATGGGGGGTTCCATGCAACATGCGTGTATGACCTGGATATCTTTACTGTAGAGACGATTAATCGTCTGGCCGGCCATATGAAATTGCTGATCGATGCCCTGGTGGCGC
>JAUVCH010000134.1 GCA_030595795.1 Gammaproteobacteria bacterium | reverse complement strand
CACAGATAAAATGATTGTTTGAATGTAGGTCGATTCCGCAATAAAGTGGCATGGCAGTCTCCAATGAGTGGTGTGAGAACTTTCATTGTAGTCCTCACCGCCACCACGGTGGTGAGGCGAGACTGCCTTATGTTTATCAGGCCTTTATAATCTGACTTGCTCGCCAGATGTTTGATGGCTTCAGGAAGTACGACTTGATGACTGTTATTTTTCATAGCACTACAATTCTAACAACCCCGTCAGTTGCAGGCCATCATAGATGAGACCAGCCGTAACAGGTAGATAACTAAGTATCGATGCTTAATTCCTCAACCAGGATAACTTTTAAATCATCGACGAGTTCGTTGTGTCGACCCGAACCAACCCGAATCACATGAACTATTTCAGGCATAGCCGGCAAATCGGCTTTAACAGGCACCAGGGTTTCATCGACCACCGACTCGGTAATTAACGCTACTCCTATACCCTGTCGCACCGCTTCGTTAACCCCTCTGGCACTCGGACATTCGAAGACCACATTAAGTTTTCGGTTCTGTTTTTTTAAAGCCCGGCTAGCAGCTTTTCGATAATAACAATCTTCGCTAAACGACACGAAAGGTATGTCGCCATCGACCTGCAATGGGAAGTCTGCTGACTGAACCCAGTGCAGACAATCACGCCACAACACGACATCGGTTTTACGAACCTGGTCTTCGAACATCTGTAGTATAGCTATATCGACCTGTTTCGATTTTAACCAGTCCGTCAATACCAGGCTTTGGGCAATTTTTATCTGTAGGTTGACACCAGGATGACTCCGCCTGAATTGACCCGATACTCGAGCAAGCGCACTGTGGGTTGCATCTTCGGTCGCCCCCAGCGTGATCTTGCCCTGTAACGACGAAATGCGATAATTTGACAGCATCTCGTCGTGTAACAATACCAGTCGACGTGCGTAGTCGTGAAAACTCTGTGCCTCGGCGGTTAAGGCGAAACCATCACTGTCGCGCTTAAGCAATTTGAAGCCAACCCGATTTTCCAGACGTTTGATGGTGTGACTAACTGCCGACTGTGTGAGGTTTAAGTTATTAGCGGCAAGACCCACTCTTTTCAGATTCACCACCGAAGTGAGTACGCGTAATGAATCGACATCCAGTTTATTTGACATATATGATTCAAATTCAATTTAATATGCCTTTATATCATTTTTGTCATAAGTAAAAAAGCTCTATAATTACGACTATTCGCAAACAATTAAATGAGATAAAGATCATGAGCAAACCCTTAACCGAATACAAAGCATTAACCTTCGATTGCTACGGCACCATGATCGACTGGGAATCGGGAATATGGGACGCGATGCAGCCGCTAATTCTGGCAAACAAACGCGATGACATCACCCGACAGGTTGGCCTGCAAGCCTTCGCTGTGATCGAAACCGAGCAGGAAAAGCAAACACCGGATTTGCTTTACCCGCAACTACTGACTCGCGTTCACTTTTCCTTGTCCAGACATTTTGACCTCAAAACCACATCAGAGCTGGATACGACTTTCGGTAATTCGGTACCATTCTGGCCGGCCTTCCCGGATAGTGCCGATGCACTACGCGAATTAAGAAAGCACTTCAAACTGGTAATTTTATCGAACGTCAATCGTGACGGCTTTGCCGCATCAAACAAAAAGCTCGGTGTCGAATTCGATGCAATTTATACCGCCGAGGACGCTGGCTCGTATAAACCGAACCCGGCTAATTTCGACTATATGCTGACGCGCCTGAAAAATGATCACGGTATCGAAGCCAATGACATATTGCATACCGCACAAAGTATGCATCACGATCATGTCCCTGCTAGTCGAGTGGGTCTGGCTACAGCCTGGATTGACCGACAGAACCTCCAGGGTAGCGATAACTGGGGCGCTACTGCGCGGGTCGAGAGTTTGCCTGAGGTAGATTTTCGCTTTAATACATTGATGGAAATGGCGCTGGCTTTAGCTAAATAGATATTCTTCCAATACCTGATAGCGAACACCGCCAGACTCTGAAACCGACTCGATCAAAACAAACCGATCGACTTGCCAGTGTATTGCAGCCATCTGACTCACCTCGGATGGCTGCATCACTTTACGCGCAACGGTAACGTGTGGGGAATAAGGTCGCGTTTCTGGTTGATAATCACAGCAATTTATTTCTTTGCCCAGATTATCCTGTAATTCAAACAATGCCCCTGGTGCATCACTACAACCGAGCCAGAAAACCTTTGGCCTATTAAAATAACCCGTCTGATCAAGGTTTAACTCAAACGGCTTCGTCCATATTTTCCTCGCCTGCTTGTTTAAACATTTTTTTTTGCCAAATGTTGTATTGCCAATAAAATGTAAAGTCATGTGCCAGTTATGTCGCGGTATGAAATGGCCGCTATTGGCGGGAATTGCCTTAAGGAATTGTGATATTTTCTCGCGAACCCTTTCGTCAGGCCATAAGGCGAAAAACAATCGGAGACCTTTCTTTTCTCTCATGTTACTGGGGTGTAAAAGTCCCTTCTGGATATTTAAAGTACGCTTCGCGCCGGATGTCGCAAATTTCAACCGTGATCTGTACATCCAGACGGGCTACCGAATATTCATAATACTCCTTCAATATCGCCAGACATTGATCACCAACGCCGGCTTTTATCTCGGCACTACGCCCTGCGACAAAACTGATCGAAAGCTGCACAAAAGCGTTCGAAGGGTGTCCATCGCCAATATAGAACTCGTCGATTTTTATCGCTCGACTTTTACAATTATCGAGCCGAATGCCAGCAGTTTCGTGTAATACACTGTGAATTGCAGTAAACAATTTTGGATATTCAATCGAGTCAGACACGTTAGTCGTATATTCAAGCAGGATATTTGGCACGCTGACCTCTCAAAGCTGAGGAATAGTTTTCCACCGTCTGCTACGGTATCATAGCGCCTCTGATTTTTCAGAGTTCAGTCACGTCGAGGAATAGAAACCTATGCTGTATCAACCATTCATTAAAGCCATCACATCTGACGACCAGTCCAGATGAGCGCGATAATGGACGATGCGGTAGCCAACAATGAGGTAGACGAGAGTCAGCCGCAGTTCGACGCCCGATATTTAAAACATCGCTCCATATTGGTACTGGACGATGAGCCGGGTATCCGAAACTTTCTGGTCAAAGGCCTCGGCAAGCACCTTGGGCTGGTTGAGTCAGCTGACTGCTTCGAAAAGGCTGAGGAATTACGCCAGCGTTGCCACTTCGATTTAATCATTGCCGACATCAAGTTACCCGGCGGGTCTGGTGTCGACTGGGTAAAAAGCTTACGCGAATCGGGTTGCACTACTTCGGTTATATTTATCACCGCGCATGCGCATTTGAATATTGCGATAGAAGCCATCCGCGCTGGGGCCGCCGATTTTATTATCAAGCCCTTCCGCATCGATCAAATCCTCACCGCGATAGATCGCTGCATCGAACGACAGGATATTAAACGCGAAAACTTCGTGCTTCGGCGCCAGGTCGACAAAATATTTAATGCCTCTGGCATGATTGGCAGCTGCGAAGTCATGAATCATCTTTGCGATGTCATCAAGCGTGTTGCGCCGATGCCGTCGACTATTCTGGTCGAGGGCGAATCGGGAACCGGTAAGGAACTGGCCGCACGTAGCATTCATGATTTGAGTGGCAGAGCTGGAATTTTCGTCCCCGTGAATTGTGGTGCAATTACCCCCGACCTGCTCGAAAGCGAGTTATTCGGCCATGTTAAAGGTGCTTTCACCGGCGCCCACCAGGCGCGAGAAGGCCTGTTCAGTCATGCCAATGGAGGTACTTTGTTCCTCGACGAAATCGGCGAAATGCCGCTGGCTATGCAGGCACATTTGCTGCGAGTACTGGAAGAAAAAACCATCCGCCCGGTTGGTTCAAACCACGAAATACCAGTGGATGTACGAATTATCGCCGCAACCAACCGACGGCTCGACAAGCAGGTCGAAGATGGTAAATTCCGCGAAGATTTATTTTTTCGTCTGAATGTTCTCAATCTACAAATCCCTCCGTTACGCGAACGACTGGACGACATGAACTTACTGGCACAACATTTTATCGACAGTATTTCGGCTAATCTCGGCATCAAGCCATCGATGATCGACGATTACGAGCTTAGCTTGCTACTCGATTATGAATGGCCCGGCAATATACGTGAATTAAAGAATGTGATCGAACGCAGCCTGTTACTCGACCTGCCACCAAGCGCCTGTATCGGCGGTGAAAACAGAAGCATGCCGCAAAAAATACCGGACTCCAGCCACAGTCTGGAACTGGCGGAAATCGAAAAACGTCATATCCTCAAGGTGCTGGGCATGGAAGACGGTAACAAATCGGCCGCCGCCCGCCTGTTAGGTGTTTCCCGCAAAACGCTCGAACGCAAACTCGCGATCTGGGACAGTCAATCTTAGGTATCGAATGTGTTGGCAATAACCAATATTATTCAAAAAATCCGTAATACGGTACGCTATAAACTTCTGGTACTGGTTTTATTTCCTATCCTGCTGGTCATGCCCATCGCGCTTGTGCTGGCGATCTACTGGGGTGCTAATTTTAGTTACGAGCAACTTTACATCAAGGTTAATACCGACCTGTCGGTGTCGCATGATGTTTTCGAGCGCATCAAACGCGACTACCTGAATACGCTGGGAAAGACCGCCGAATCTTACCATTTTCGTTCACAGTTATCGGCCGACAATTCGAAATCGATCCAGCAGCAGATACATCAGCTTCAACAGGACAATTTTTTCTCTTATATCCATCTACTCGATTCCGATGGGTTTATTATGAATCGACCCAGCGATACACATCGAAGACCCAGGCAGTCGAGTGCGCTGGACAACGCCATGATGGGAGACCCGTCATCGGGAATCGAAATTTTCAATGTCGAAGAATTAAGTGCAGAAGGCCTGTCCAGCCAGGTCGACCTACCACTCATCGACACACCAAGAGCGCGCCCCAGCGACCGGATTATCGAAGATCGTGGCATGATGATTCGTGCGCTTTACCCACTCGTTAACGAAAGGAACGAAGTACTGGCGATACTCGATGCGGGGGTATTACTCAATGGTAACTTCACCTTTGTCGATGTCATTCGAGATCTGGTTTACGGTCCCGGAAGTTTGATCGAAGGTAGCATCGGCACGGTAACCGTTTTTCTCGAAGATGTACGCATCACCACCAACGTGCCAATCCGTCCGGGTGAGCGCGCACTCGGCACACGTGTCTCAAACGAGGTACGCTCCAATGTGCTCGATCAGGGCAACACCTGGATCGCTCGTGCCTTTGTGGTCAACGACTGGTATATTTCATCATACGAACCCATCATCGATATCGATGGCAACAGTGTCGGCATGTTATACGCCGGTTTTCTCGAAGCACCGTTTCGGCAATCGCTGATCAATGCACTAATCGTATTAATATTCCTGTTTTTTGCTCTCATGGGGCTCACCGCCCTGGTCGCTGTGAAAGGTGCCAAGTCAATATTCAAACCGATAGAACTCATGAGCTCAGTAGTACAAGCCACCCGCAAGGGCCAGGAAAAAAGAATAGGAGAAATAATCTCCAGAGACGAAATCGGGTCACTGGCTAGCGAATTCGACGCCATGCTCGACCTGCTCAACGAGCGCAAAATATTGTTACAAAATTGGGCCGAAGGCCTCGAAGAAAAAGTCGACGAAAGAACCGCAGAACTGAAACACAAAAACAACGAATTGATGAACACCATTACTGTGCTACGTAAAACCCGGCAAAAACTGGTGGTCGCCGAAAAGCTAGCAGCACTGGGTGAACTCACCGCCGGTGTGGCCCACGAAATCAACAATCCCACCGCAGTCATGCTCGGTAATCTGGATGTCATCATCGCCGAACTGGGTGAAGACCTGGCCCCGGTACAGGATGAAATCGACCTGGTGGTCGATCAGATATACCGCATAAAAGACATTACCAATAATCTTTTGCAATATGCCCGCCCCGATACTTACGCTGGATACATGACCGATACCGACATCAATATTCTGATCGAGGAGACCCTGAAACTGGTGCATCATTTTCGCTCTGATATCGAATACAATTTTGACCTCGTACTCGAAGCAAGCTTACCGGTAAACATTAATCAGCAGGAGTTACAGCAGGTTTTAATCAACCTGCTTGGTAACGCCATCCAGGCACTACCCGAAGAAAACGGCAGTATCGCCATCACCTCTCGTGACATTAGCAAGGAAGCCGTAGAAATTATCATCGAAGACAATGGCCACGGTATGAATCAGGATATGGTCAGCAAAGCCTTCAACCCGTTCTACACCACCAAAGACCAGGGCGAAGGTACCGGATTGGGATTATCGATCAGCTATGGCCTGATACGCCGTTACGGGGGAAATATCGAAGTCACATCCAGGCTCAACCAGGGCACCCAATTCGTCGTTACGCTATTCTGCGAAGCGGTGATGATTGAGGACGAGGAAATGATTCAGGAACAGCTGGAAGAGATCGAGGCCCAATCTATCGAGGGCTAGTCCATAGATGACGAATAAATTTCTGTTGATCGCCGATACCAATGGTGATATTTTCAGACAATGCATCAGGTTCTCGAAAAACGCAGCGGTAAACGTCACGACAAGTCCAATCTTGTCACCCCGAAATAGCATTCACATCGCGTTAGTTTTAACGCTCTTCACGAATTCAGTTAATTATTCCGAGCCATAGTCAGGCTCGACCACGAAGAAGAACGCAATGCCAAACTCAAACATTGATCAAAGCAAACCTCTTCTGGAAATGATCGAAATAGGCGCTGGCGGGGGTTCGATCGCAACAATCGATTCGATGCAGCGATTGCGGGTAGGTCCCATGAGCGCCTCATCAGACCCTGGGCCTGCCTGCTATGGTAAAGGTGGCGATCAACCCACCGTCACCGATGCCGATGCAGTGATTGGCATCCTCGATCCTGACAAGTTTGCTGAGGGCCGATTGCGCCTTAATTTAAATGAAGCTGAAAAAGCGATTGAGAAAACCATCGGTGACCGGCTCAACATCGACATTCCAGCAGCAGCCGACGGTATCTCACAAATCGTTGACGAGGCAATGGCGAATGCCGCACGCATGCACGCCGTCGAACAGGGAAAAAACCTGGAAGATTGCAGTATGATTGCCTTCGGTGGTAATGGCCCGTTACACGCCACTCGGGTGGCCGAAAAAATCGGTATTAGAGAAATTATTATCCCACCGCAACCCGGAGTTGCGTCTGCAGTCGGTTTCCTTTCCGCACCCGTTTCTTTCGAACTCGTTCGCAGCTTTTATACACTGATTGAAGACTGCGATATCGGCGCACTAGCAGCATTGCTTTCGGAAATGCAGGCCGAAGCCATCGATGTGGTAAAGGCAGGAGCTGGGGACCGAGCGCTAGAAATTTCACGTATAGCATTTATGCGTTACCGTGGGCAGGGTCACGAGATCGAGGTTGATATTCCTGGGGGGGAACTCGACCACGATTCTATCCAGATTCTGGTTGAAATATTTGAGGCCGATTATCGGCGACTATTTGGTCGCATCGTGCCAGGTATGAAGGTCGAAGTGATGAACTGGTCGATCCACGTTTCAACTGAAAAAAATATGCCCGACAGGGTCGCTACCACAGATATCTATAACCAGCCTGCCTCTGAAACCAGTCGTAAGTTAAACCTGGGTCGGCAATTAGTCGCACAGGTTTATCAACGTAGTGAATTAACGACTGGCGATCATCTGGTCGGGCCAGCTTTAATCATCGAGCCACAAACCACGACGCTGGTTTCCGCAGCATTCGAGGCCAGAATCGACATCGCGAAAAATATCGTGATGACCCGAAAGAAGTCGGAGTCCACTCTGCCATCCAGTCAAAATACCGACCATTCGGTGATCGACTTCCAGGTCATGTGGGATCGTTTACTGGCTGTAGTCGAAGAACAGGGGCAGGTTTTAATCCGCACCGCGTTTAGCCCCATCGTGCGCGAATGCGGGGATATTTCTGCCGGTATTTTTGCACCCGACGGCGACATGATCGCTCAGGCCGTCACTGGAACACCGGGGCATATTAATACCATGGCAGCAGCCGTTTCGCTCATGCTCAAACACAAGCCTGCGCATAGTATGCAACCGGGCGATATCTATATAACTAACGATCCCTGGTTAGCCTCCGGGCATTTAAACGATGTTCTCCTGGTAGCACCCGTTTACATCGATCAGAAGCTGGTTGCTTTCACCGCCTGCACCTCACACCTTTATGACCTCGGCGGCCTGGGCATGGGGCCTGAAGGTAGCGACATCCACGATGAAGGATTATTTATTCCGCCAATGAAACTCTGCGACCGAGGCGAGATTAGTCAGATATTCATCGACATTCTCAAAGCCAACTCGCGCTCCCCCGAATCGAACGAAGGCGATATATACGCCTTAATGGCCTGCTGCGATGTAGGTGCGCGGCGAGTGATCGAAATGATGTCCGAGTTTAACCTGGACGATTTACAGACGCTGGGTGACCATATATTAAAGACTTCACGAGAAATTGCCGAGTCGGCCATCGCCGAAGTGCCCAATGGCGAATACCACAATGAGATGACGCTGGATGGTTACGACTTCGAAATTACTCTGAAGGCGTCCATGCGAGTCACCGATAATCGAATCGTCACCGACTTTAGCGGAAGCTCTCAATGCTCGAAGTATGGCATCAACGTGCCGGTTAATATTCGACGACGCGAATTAATCACCGACAGCGGCGGTGCTGGAATGTACCGCGGTGGCCTGGGACAGATTATCGAACTCGAAAGCAGCGAGGCACAGCCAATCTTATTATTTACTTCATTGGAACGTATGAAGTACCCGGCTCGCGGTCGTGAACTGGGCGGTGATGGTCGGCTCGGACTAGCGCACTTACGCTCTGGCAC
>JAUVCH010000128.1 GCA_030595795.1 Gammaproteobacteria bacterium | reverse complement strand
CACAGATAAAATGATTGTTTGAATGTAGGTCGATTCCGCAATAAAGTGGCATGGCAGTCTCCAATGAGTGGTGTGAGAACTTTCATTGTAGTCCTCACCGCCACCACGGTGGTGAGGCGAGACTGCCTTATGTTTATCAGGTCTATAATTTAGCCTGCCGTTCAACTGATCTTACAATTCTTCCCACTTGAGTAAAATGCAGACCGAAGTGCTCCCCTAACTCCTGATATGAGTATCCTCCACTTCTATAAGCCTGGACAATAGCATCATTTCTACTATCTGACATTTTAACGTACTCGGCTATCTTTTTAGGCACCGGCCTTTGCTGCCCCTTGGGGATTTGAATATCTGTTTTATTGTCGGGTAAATACTGCTGTACCCTTTCCACAAATGCTTCATTACCTAAATAAATCTGATTAGTCACTTGCGACCAGATTCGACCATTCTTTAAACCTTCTCCTACAAATGCGGTATATCGATTAATTGCGGTCTTGCGTTGAGGACTAAACTGAGATAACAAATAATCACTCGATAACCAATCGGGAGACTGGATCTCACCTGCCATCGCTTTATAACTGCTCCACGACCACAAACCGACATGCTTCACCATATTGGCCTTTACCGGATTGAGGACGATATATCGACTTAGTTCAAGCAGGTAAGCATCTTCATCTACGAGGATAGATTTATACCTGCCCTGAAACAAATGTCCGGTTTTATTGTGTCTGCGATTATAAGATTGGGTATAAATTCCATTTAACTGCCGCATTCCCTTACTCAGGTTGCTATCGGGTGTTTGTACTAATAAATGATAGTGATTGCTCATCAAACAATAAGCATAACAAACCCAGTTACATTGAGAGATCACCGACCCAAAAATGGTGAGGAAGTCGTTGCGGTCACTATCGTCATCGTAGATATCTTCTCGACGATCACCCCGCGAAGTGATGTGATACAGCGCGTCGGGGAACTCCAAGCGTAGTGGGCGTGACATTAGGCTAGTTTAACAGAGGTGCGGGCTAAATAATAGACCTGACCCCTTATATTTCTATATTTCCTAATCTCCAATCAAATTTCATAGCTGATCGCAAGGCGTTACAACCTCTCCATAGCCAGGGGATAATCCTTTCGAATTGAGATAATCCCTCATTTCATCAAGAAGTCCAACCATTCGCTTAGCTTTATCAGACTTACATTTAACTCCGAGCCAATGAAAATCTCTACGAAGACTACCTATTCGCTGTACATACTCCTCATCACTACCTGTAAAAACCTTATATTCAATAATTTTATTATGCCATCGGGAAGCCATTGGATAAGTATTTCCAGGATAGACAAACGAAGAATTCCGTAATTTAAGATACTCATAACCTCGTTTAAAAATTAATATATTCGGCCCTGTTAATTCAACTGATCGATTCCACGTTCCAGAGCGTAGTGGCCCCCATGCGGGAAACTCTACCTCGCCATTAGCATCCGTCAGTTTCTCAAAAAAAGCCAATGATCCGGCTACCCCACCGCCATCGTAACTACTCCTACTACTAATCGGCCAATTGGCCAGAACTACAGCACCTTCAACTGGTTCTTTGGTGGATGCATCGATTATGGTGAGCTTTGTCTGTGGAGCCCGATAGTATTCTGAAAATATCAAATTACAGGAGGCCAACAGGCAGGCCGCGATAATGCAAGAAAGCAGTTTGAAAAAATTCATAATTTCCTTATTTACGTCATGATTTTGGTCACAGACCTACAATCCGCCAGACGCCGTCTTTTTCTCTTAATAGAGTCACTATGACAGCTTTTAATTTTCCATCATCTGTCCGATTGGCAATTAATTCCACCATATCTTCGTTAGAAAACAAAACAGTGGTATTTTCTATGCCTGCCACGATAGAACCCGCGTCTGATCCCAAATCATCAAAGGCCTGCGCATAACGCTCCTGTTTTTCAATACCAATAAATTTCACTGCAGTATCGGCATTTCCCGTCATTAACGCTGCCGAGAACACAGCAAATACATCTTCGGGCGAAATGCTCGGATCATCATAATCAGGGCTACCATCGCCGTTAATGTCGTCATTATAAATTGGGATTAATATCGTTATATCACTAACCGCAATGGGAACGTAAATAATATAAGGATTGCCTAAAGACACAGACGTATACCCGAACAAAAAAACAAACAACATGTAACGGTATATCAGAGTTGCATTTCGTTTGATATTCATAACCCCTCCTAAAAACTGTAATTGACCAGCCCTGCAACTTTAATCAGTTGTCCGATGTGATTTCTACATGGGTACACATCAACCCAGGAATATTTTGCATTAACTGTTATTCAGCTTGATTGATATAATTTATCTTGATCCCTGATCATTTCCACTTCGGGCGGATACTGTTTCAGTATTTCACTGGTCGAGAGCATTATCTGCCCGGCTTCAGTGATTAATTCTTCCGGAGTTTTGCTCTGGAGGTTAGAAGCGTTTTGTTCTGCTTCGATTTCTTCGAACACTTTGCTGTTTTGGTTTGATACTGAATTGGTTAGACTCGTATTATCTGACTCATCCATGTGCCCGGATTGATTTAAAGTCAAATAAATAGCGCTAGATATAGCTGCTATTAATAGGGGAACTCTGATCCTATTATTTCGGAAGATACTGCTCAAAATATGTCCATTCCATGTTTTATAAATATTATGTGCTAAAAGCACTGCCACAAATCAAAATCCGCTGTCAACAATAATTTTCAAACTTATTGGTGATTCAAGCAATTCTGGTAAGGCGCCTAATATTGGTATATTTAATCATAAGTCAAAGCCCCGGCCCTGTGTACTCCTTAGCCGCTGAACACGATAAAGAGGCGCTAGCGAATGAAAAAGGCTAAAATAAGCACGATGAATGATTTTAAAGGCGATTGATGATGGCGGCCACAGTACCGGATTATACGGATCAACTCCACAAGGAAATAGAGAAAACGCCCGAAGAATATCGGGGTTTACTGCTTCGGATCGTCCACTCGTTTCGTGAAGGCGTGACACTACCAACGGCTGAGCATAGTGTTCAAGAGGGGTGGCAAGATGTCATGCATGGCAATACGCACTCAGTCGATACCTTGTGGGATGATCTGAATACTTGATGGCTCAACCATTTTAACTCATGGAAGTTGAATACAGTGATGCGTTTAAGAAGCAACTGAAACGATTATCACGTCGTTATCGAAAAATTAGACAAGATGTGCACCCTATTATTGAAGCGCTATTAGGCGATGAAACGCCAGGCGACCAAATCACCGGAACCCTCCTGAACCGTTACCTGGCTACCCAGGCTGAATTACATCAGTAATATTAACGAATTGATGGGGTTTACATATTGTCTAAAATCCTCCCAGCGGTGTAAAATCCCCCATACTTTTTTGTGGTTTCCACTGCACCACGCAGACGCCGCTTTAAGTTCAAGTTTTCCTTATATTTTTAGTCTTTCACTGGCAGGTACCATGTTCGAAAATATTTCCGCAGCACCGGCTGATCCGATTCTGGGTCTCAACGATGAGTTCAATAATGATCCGCGCAGTCACAAAATCAATCTGGGTGTTGGTGTGTACAAGGATGAGACTGGTAATACGCCGGTTTTAGCGTCGGTGAAGAAAGCCGAGGGGAAATTGCTGGAGACTGAAAATAGCAAAAGCTATTTAGGTATTCAGGGATCGGCGGACTATGCTCTGGCGGTACAAAAGTTATTATTCGGTGAAAATTCATCGATCATCGCCGACAAGCGTGCACAAACTGCACAGGCACCCGGTGGTACAGGTGGGCTGCGACTTGCCGCTGAGTTGATCAAACGACAGCTTGGTGACGTCACAGTCTGGATTAGTGAGCCAACCTGGGCCAACCATATCGGCATTTTCGAAGCAGTCGGTCTGTCGATTGCGCGCTACAACTACTACGATGCCGATAAACACGACATCGATTTCGAGGCTGCAATGAATGATCTTGCTGAAGCCAAACCCGGTGACGTATTACTGGTTCACGGTTGCTGTCATAACCCGACCGGCATCGATCCGGATGCTGCTCAATGGCAGCAACTGGCTGAACTCTGCGCGGAAAAGAAATTACTGCCCTTATTCGACTTCGCCTACCAGGGCTTCGCACGCGGACTCGAAGAAGACGCCGAAGGCTTGCGTTGTTTTCTCGATCACTGCGATGAAATGCTGATTGCCAGTTCATTCTCGAAAAACTTCGGCATTTACAGCGAACGAACCGGCGCCTTTACACTGGTCGCGAAAAACTGTGAGACAGCCGCTACCGTGTTCAGCCAGGTGAAAAGCATTATCCGTGTCATTTACTCAAACCCGCCCAAGCATGGAAGCGCAGTAGTCGCACAAATCCTCGGCGACCCAAAACTGAAAGCCGAATGGGAAAACGAATTGACCAATATGCGTGAGCGCGTTCACAAGATGCGCCAGCTATTTGTTCAGACTCTGAAAGATAAGGGTGTGAAAACAGACTTTAGTTTCATCGAACGCCAGAATGGCATGTTTTCATTTTCAGGCTTGAGCAAAGACCAGGTGTTAAAAATGCGCGAAGATAACGGTGTTTACGCGGTGAACTCCGGGCGTTTTAATGTCGCCGCCATGACCGAGGGGAACATGGAAGCCCTCTGCGAAGCAATTGCTGCGGTAGTGAATTAGATAGTATGCAGGTGTCGGAGCCACGCTTGACTCCGACACTCTAAAACTTTCCATACTGAAATTGACTTAAGTCAACGGTTAATCACGGCATACGCTGCTAATATTCTACTCAATGAAGATTAACTGCCTCACGACTAAAAGGAAGCTCTCTATCCTGCGCGTTACCGCGTTGGTGTTCCTGTTGCAGATGGTTTCGCCTGCCGTGCAGGCAGTATTGGCAAGTAATGTAGAAGGATATACCGGCACTGTCTGCACCATGAACGGTCAGACAACTCGCTTTGTCACCCTGGAAGATAATCAGGAACAGAGCAGCCCTGCCTACTTTCAATGTCCGGCCTGCATTATTCAGGCAAATCTGAGCGGTCTGCCTGAAGCCGCACCTTTGCTGGTTGATGCTCGGTATATACTCGATTCCATTGGGCAGATTGAAACGATCTATCTGGCCTCTGATTCTCACTCCTTTCCTCGCTTCCTGAGTCGCGCCCCACCCGCATAATCTCTGTAGTTAAACTAAAGAAGACGTATCAATGGTCTTCGTTGCTTTTAATATTTAAGAGATTACACAGATGAAATCATGTATTTACCGCGCCATGGGCGCAATATTGTTAACTTTGAGTGCTTTTTCAGTTGCGGCTGAAGGGCTAATGGTCACTAACCCCTGGGTGCGCTCGGCGCCACCGAATGCACCAGCACTGGGGGTATTCATGATGCTGAAAAATCATTCCGATACAGACCTGTCCGTGGTTGATGTGCGCACCACGCTGGAAGTAAACCGAGTCGAAATGCACCGTACCATGATGACCGATGATGTCATGATGATGATGCCACAGGAATTGATACCGGTCGAAGCTCATTCTTCCACCGAACTGAAACCAGGCAGCTGGCATATCATGTTGATAGAGCCGAAGCAGGTTCCAAAAATGGGTGAAACAGTCCATCTAACATTGGTTCTCAGTAATGGCTTTGAGCAGATGGTGGCAGCAGTTGTTCGCCAGGGAGAAAAAATGAAGATGATGGAAGACCACAGTCACAAAATGAAGATGGATTGATGAGCAAATGAAACATCAATCATCAGCAAGATCATTTTCATTCCCCCTGCTATTGATAGCGTCTATTTCTCTATTAGCCGGATGTGACCAGGGTTTTAAAATTCCCGAGACCGAATCGGCCTTTGTGCTTCCAGAGGCCGCTGTGGTCGAAGGGTTTCAACTAAGCCATCCGACGCTGGGTGAATTTAATCTCGATAGCATTAAAGGCAAATGGTCGCTTTTCTTTTTCGGCTATACACGTTGCCCGGATGTTTGTCCGACCGAATTATTTATGATGTCGGAAATGATGAAGCAAATTGAGAAGAACCCCGCGCTAGAGATTCAAGCGCCGCAGGTGGTTTTTATCTCTCTGGATCCTCAGCGTGATACTCCGGAGGCGCTACAGCAATACGCAGGCTTCTATCATCCGTCCTTTATCGGCGTAACTGGTGTGCAGTCGGCTGTTGACCAGCTGTCGAAATCGATGGGGGTTTATTATGAACGGGTTTATCACCTGAACGGAAAAATACTGGATCCCGCCTCGCAGAAAGATGTCCCCGAGGGACTGGAAGATTCTTACCTGGTTAACCATTCTGCGTCCATTTTTCTGATTAATCCCCGGGGAGAATTGCAGGCAATTCACAGGCCTCCACATCAGCCGGATGTCATCATTCGCGATATCACCAGCATTCAAAATGCATGGCGGTAAGCATGAGTAAAAATTACCTGCCGATTGTTATCGGCTTGCTATTAACCATAGCAGTCAGTTTGCTGACCTATCTGTTTGTGTTACGTGGGCCGGGTAATCTTAGTCTGCCAGTAGTCGAGGACTGTTTTCTGCAGGTTGAACCCTGCTCCCTAACCCTTCCCACCGGCGGGAAGATGGTTTTTGATATAACGCCCAAACGGCCCGCTTCTACTGGTGCCCTTGATTTTAACGTTAGCTTTGAAAATATTGAACCCGAGGCGGTAAGCGTTCGTTTTAAAGGCGAAAATATGGATATGATGTATTTGGAGTATCTGAAATATTCGCTTGCTCGATTGGAGGCGGAAGATAAATCAATTTCTTTTGGCGGTAAGGGCGGCGTGTTTGCCTGCTCGACTGGTTTGATGAAGTGGCTTGCATTAGTCGATGTGGAAATTAATGGGACGGTTTACGAGGTACCGTTCAAGTTTGAGACAATCAATGCTGTGAACTAGTCGGTAATGTCTAACTCGCCAAATTCGTGGCTTCGCTACTTTGCATCATCTGCAACTTACGCCGCTCATCGCGTGGTGGGATGCTAAACATATCGCGATAGCATTTGCTGAAATGCGGTGCCGAGATAAAACCACAGGCCAGGGCAATATCGACTATTGATTTACTGGTTTGTAATAACAGAAGTCGCGCCCGATTTAGCCTCAAATTCAAGTAGTACCTGGTTGGTACGCAATTTAAATGCTTCTGAAACAAACGTTCGAGCTGACGTCGAGATATGCCGACATAGCTGGATAACTCGTCGAGACTGATTGGTTCTTCGAGATTGGCTTCCATCAACGTTACGGCTTCGGTGAGTTTGGGCTGATTGGCACCCAGATGTAAATGTAAAGGCACACGTTGCCGGTCTTCGGTGTTACGAATACGTTCGCACATGGCCAGTTCGGAAATATTGGCGGCAAGTTTGTTACCGTGGGTATCGCCAATAATTTTCAGCATCATGTCGAGAGAGGCCTGGCCACCGGCGCAGGTGATGCGATCTCGGTCGATATGAAACAGATCATCGGAAAACTGTGTTTTAGGGAATTCTTCGCGCATGCTGGCGATATTTTCCCAGTGGATGGTGCATTTGTAACCATCGAGTAGTCCGGCGCGGGCAAGCAGGTAGCTGCCGGTGCAGAGTGCGCCCAGAGTAATGTGATTTCGGGAGGCAATTTTTCGCAACGCAAATTGCAGCGATTTACTCCAGCTGTCGGCTACTTCGACACCGCTACAGACAAAACATATTTTCATTTCGGGAGCGTGATCGATACTGTCGTCTGGTCTGACAACAAGGCCATTGCTGGCTTTAACCGAATTACCGTCGAGTGTGTAGACGCTCCAGGTATAAAGCGTTTTCTCTGCGGCGCGGTTGGCCAAACGCAAAGATTCGACTGCCAGCGAGAAGGCGATCATCGAGTAGTTGTGTACCAGCAGGAATCCAAAGTGACTCGGTTTCACTTCGGCATTTTGAATACTCATAGGCAAACATCGATTTAACCAGTCGCCAGATATGCTGAAACTGGTTAATAAATAACCATAGTTGACAAAATACTAGTCTTTAACACCGTTTTTTGCACGGTTTATTTATTGCGAAGAGGTGCGACAGGCTCGGGAATCAAGCCTTCCGACTGGGGGTGGATAGAATTAATACGCCGAATCAGGCGTCGAATCCTTACGTTGTTTGATATAAGCGAGCAATGCTTCATCGATGGCAGGATCGAGTTCGGGTGCCTGATAGTCGGCCAGCAATTTTTTCCAGTAGACATTGGCACGTTGTGCCTGATCCAGGCTACCTTCCGATTCCCATTGTTCAAAACTGTTATTGTCGGTAATCGGTGATCGATAAAAGGCTGTTTTGAAATTATTTTGTGTATGCGCACAACCCAGAAAATGAACGCCTGGGCCAACTTCACGAATGGCGTCCATGGCCTGGCCATTTTCTGACAGATCGACACCACCCATTAAAATTTCCATCATCGCTGCCTGGTCGGCATCCATGACGAATTTTTCATAGCCCATGGACAGGCCGCCTTCCATCCAGCCCGCGGTGTGGAGTACGAAATTAACACCGGCAAGTACCGCTGGCATTAATGTATTAATTGCTTCGGAAGCGGCCTGAGCATCGGGTAGTTTGGAGCCACAGAGGCCACCACCAGAACGAAAGGGTACACCGAGGCGTCTTGCCAGCGCAGCCATGGTGTATAAAACCAGTGCCGGTTCGGGGGTGCCAAAAGTCGGCGCGCCCGATTGCATCGACATTGAGCTGGCGAAACTACCCATGACGACTGGGGCACCCGGATTGACTAATTGCACGAAGGTTAACCCTGCTAATGCTTCGGCGAGTGATTGTGCGGCGGTACCGGCTACAGTAACCGGCGACATGGCGCCAGCCAGGATGAATGGCGTAATAATACAGGCCTGATTATTCTCGGCATAAACCTTGGCGGCACCGAGCATGGTGTCGTCGAAGGTCATCGGGGAGTTGGCGTTAATCAGGCTGGTCGCGTAGGTTCTGGGGCGGCCGGTTTCCGGGTCGATATAATTATCACCGGCGAGGATTTTGATCATCTCGACCGTATCTTGCGCGCGTTCCGGTGCTGTCACCGAGCCCATGAAT
Source organism: Gammaproteobacteria bacterium (assembly GCA_030595795.1). Taxonomy (GTDB): domain Bacteria; phylum Pseudomonadota; class Gammaproteobacteria. Next base: position 420 of record JAUVCH010000128.1, on the reverse strand, counting down.
CCCTTGTCGGAATACTTGATATGCGAATAAACCATATCCAGATGGCGTTTGTTGACCGGGACGTCAACCGGTTCGCAGATGGTACCGCCCGACAGGTGCAGACTCGGTGAAACGTAGGCGAGTTTGACGAAGTTCTGGAAATCTTCGATGGTCGCATAGCGTCGGCCTTTATCGAGATCGAAGACAAACGGGCTGCCATAAGCGGGTACGAATGCGGTATTTTTGCCACCGATTCGAACATTACGGGCGGGATTGCGCGCGTGATGGGTATATTCTTTCGGTGCTGAGGCCTGAATGATTGAACGACACATGCCACGCGGGAAGCGCACGCGTACGCCGTCGATTTCGGCACCACCTTTTTTCAGGATATCCAACGCTTCCGGCATGTCACGGAATTCGATACCGATTTCTTCAAGAATG
>JAUVCH010000024.1 GCA_030595795.1 Gammaproteobacteria bacterium | reverse complement strand
AAAGCCATTAATAAACCCGTTGTCACCAGCAATCAGGCACTAATCTGGCATAGTCTTAAACTAATCAATTACTCGGGTGCCGTAAAAGGTTATGGATTATTGCTCAATGGATAAGCTAAACCTCAAGCTCGAAGCCCAAATGATCGAGTGGCGACACGATTTGCATCGCTACCCCGAATTTGGCTTTGAGGAAATCCGCACTTCAAATTTTATCGCAGAGCGACTGCAAAGCTTTGGCATCGAGGTCGTACGCAATATTGGTCAAACTGGTTTAATAGGGATCCTGAAAAAAGGGAATAGCAAACGCAGCATCGGTTTGCGTGCCGACATGGATGCATTAAAAATTAACGAACAGAATAGCTTTGACTATATATCCTGTAATAATGGCCTGATGCATGCCTGTGGCCACGATGGTCATTCGACTATGTTGCTCGGTGCTGCCAAACACCTGATCGAACAGGGCAATTTTGACGGTACTGTCTATTTAATATTCCAGCCCGCCGAAGAGCATGGCAAGGGTGCGCTATCGATGATTGAAGACGGCTTATTCGAAAAATGGCAAATCGACTCGGTCTTCGGGCTGCATAATCTCCCCGGCCTGGCTGAAGGCGAATTTGCGATTCGGCCTGATTCGATCATGGCCAGCGAAACCGGATTTGAAATCAGAATTACCGGCAACGGCGGACACGCCGCCATGCCGCATATGGGAGTAGACGCCATGCTAGTTGGCTCACAAATAGTGGTCGCCCTGCAATCGATAGTTTCCAGAAACCTGAGTGCCCTGCACGAAACTGCGGTCGTCTCAGTAACCGAATTTGTTACCGACGGCACCGTTAATGTCATCCCGACTCATGTAACCCTGAAAGGTGACTGTCGGTGTTTTACCGACGAGGTTCTGGATAAAATCAACACTTCTTTGGAGCGCATAATATCCGGTATCTGTGCGGCAGCGGGTGCCAGCTACGAATTCGACTTTGTCACCACCTTCCCCTCGACGATTAATCATCCTGAGGAAACTCAGCACGCCATACAGGCTGCCATTGATACTCTTGGCTCAGACCGGGTTAATGGTAGTTGCGACCCTTATACAATTTCGGAAGATTTCGCTAATATGCTACGAGTTCGCCCCGGATGTTATGGCCTGTTGGGTAACGGTGGCGACGCTGAAAGTGGCTGCGCTTTGCACAACCCCAACTATGATTTTAACGATAAAATATTGATGAAGGGTGCCAGTTACTGGGTCAACCTCGTCGAAAACAAATTACCTATTTAACTATGCAAAATTTAAAATTATTTAGCCAAAGTAAGTCGTATTGGGCGCTAATTCTGGTTGGTGGTTTAGCGATGGAAGCTGCTGCGCTTTATTACCAATACGTGCTCGGCGAATGGCCTTGCGTACTGTGCATTCATGTTCGGATTTGGGTATTTGGCTTTATTCTGCTGGCTTTACTGGCTTTGCTAATCAGGCACAGCGGCTGGGGAACTCGAATCTTCCACTTGATGAACAGCCTTTTAATGCTCGGTTTCGTCGAACGCAGCTGGCAAGTGCTAGCAATCGAACGCGGCTGGATTTTTGGCGATTGTACGATGGAGTCCGGTCTGCCTACCTGGTTTGCGCTGGACAAGTGGTTCCCGTTGATTTTTGAAGTACAGACTTCTTGCGGCTATACGCCGTTTATTATCTTCAAAATTTCCATGGCTGAAATATTAATGGCGACATCGTCAGGCCTGCTTCTGCTAAGTCTTGCACTCCTTATAGCGCATAGCCTCACCGAACGATAAGCCAGGCTTTGCCGAATCTATAGTTTTTGGCGCTTAAAGGGTTAATTAATCGGCATAACTGATTATTATCACTATAATCAAGCTATCTTAACTGTGGGGAAATATCCACCATGACAGCAAATTTAGGCAAGGGGTTTCTAGACAACTTCCTGGGGCATTCGGCTACCTGGTACAAGCAATTAATCATTGCATTCCTGATCGTTAACCCAATTGTCTTCTTCATGGTTAGCCCGTTTGTTGCAGGCTGGTTGCTCATCATCGAATTTATATTAACACTGGCAATGGCGCTAAAATGTTACCCATTGCAGCCAGGCGGATTACTCGCTATCGAAGCGATAGTTATCGGCATGGCATCTCCCGAGGCGGTTTACCTCGAAACCGTCGCTAATTTCGAAGTTATTCTGTTATTGATGTTTATGGTTGCTGGTATTTACTTCATGCGTGACCTGCTGCTGTTTACCTTTACCAAAATATTATTAACCGTTAAATCAAAAATGGTTTTGTCATTTTTGTTTAGTTTTACTGCGGCATTCCTTAGCGCTTTTCTCGATGCGCTGACCGTAACCGCCGTATTAATTTCGGTAGCGGTCGGTTTTTATTCGGTTTACCACAAAGTGGCGTCCGGCAAAAGTTTCCACGATGACCACGACCATAGCCACGACGATGAAGTGCACGAGTTCAGTCGCGAAGAACTCGATCAGTTCCGCTCGTTTCTACGTAGCCTGATTATGCATGGTGCGGTTGGTACCGCTTTAGGTGGTGTCTGCACACTGGTTGGCGAACCGCAAAATTTGCTGATTGCCGAACGCGCGGGCTGGGACTTCATTGAATTCTTCCTGCGCATGGCTCCGGTAACGATGCCAGTGCTGTTTTTTGGTCTGATTACCTGTGTATTACTCGAAAAGCTAAAATGGTTTGGTTATGGTGCAACACTGCCCGAAGCCGTCGCCTCTGTGCTGGTTGAGTACAGTGAAGAACAGGACAAGAAGCGTAATAATAAAACCAATGCCGTTCTGGTGGTGCAGGCCCTGGTCGGTATTATATTAATACTGTCACTCGCCTTCCATGTCGCTTCGGTGGGCCTGGTAGGTTTAATGGTTATTGTTCTGCTGACGGCCTTTAACGGTATAGTCGAGGAACATCAAATCGGTCATTCTTTCGAAGAGGCCCTGCCGTTTACAGCGCTATTAGTCGTCTTTTTTGCCATAGTCGCCGTGATTCACGAGCAACATCTGTTCTCGCCAGTCATTAATGCGGTTTTAGCCATGGATAGAGAAATTCAGCCACTGATGTTCTTTATAGCCAATGGTGTCTTATCGATGATTAGCGACAACGTATTCGTCGCCACGGTTTATATCAACGAAATTGCCCAGGCGCTAAAAGACGGTACCATCGATCGAGAGCAATTCGATGTACTCGCGGTTGCGATCAACACCGGTACCAACCTGCCCAGTGTTGCCACACCGAATGGTCAGGCCGCATTCCTGTTTCTACTGACTTCGGCATTGGCACCATTAATTCGATTGTCTTATGGCACGATGATGTGGATGGCTTTGCCTTATACCATCGTATTAAGTTCTGTTGGTATGATTGCTATATCGGTGGCGTTTTAGATTTAAGCCATCATTGTGAGGCGTGTTAGCGACGCGATAATTTTCACAACTGTATAAATATAAGCTCGGTCAGGTTTCGTTTCTGACTGGACTTTTTTATTCTGTATTCAGAACTACACTGATAAAATAAAGAAAACGTCATTACCAGGATTACCACTAATGAGCATAGAACAGCATAACCCTATGCACCCAGGGGCATTTATCAAGCGCGTATATCTGAAACCCAATAGTATTGGCTCTAATGAACTAGCCAGGCAGTTGAAAGTCAGTACTGGCCTGGTAAGTCGATTAGTCAAGGAGAAAACCGGCATTTCTTCAGAAATGGCGCTCAAGCTATCCAAAGTATTGGGGCGCTCCCCGGAAAGCTGGATGTCGATGCAAGATAACTACGATTTATGGCAAGCTAAACGGATAGTGAACCTTGATGATTACCAGGCGTTGAAGTTTGGGTGAAGCTAATAATGACTTCTCACTTTGATAGTCTATGAGGCTGCTTTTTCGTATAGATATTCTGGTGCAAGATCAGCGCCAGTGGAGGGCCAGACGATAGTTTTAAGTTCAGAATCGAGAACGAATTTTTGAAATTTCGAAAGATCTTTAAGAGGCTCGAAAACTTCTCCCCATAGTTCTTGCTCCATATCTATGATGCCATTGGTTCCATCTTCAAAATAGGCTTTAATCCGATAGTCTCCAGCATATTCGGCATTAGTTAGTTTCGGCGTCATTACTTACTCCAATGGTTCGATTTTAATTAGCGGTTTCCTATCCTGGGCGAGACCCCAGTCCTTTAAAAGTTCCGCACGATGAAGCTCGAACCATTCTAATACTAGTCGAGAAGCGCGTCGAGGGAGCTCGCCTGACATTATTTCACCATTTTCTATATTTACTCGGATTTCGCTATCACCATACCGAGCATGAAAATGGGGTGGCGAATGATCGTTATAGTACATAGCAATTACGATTCCAAGAAAACGACTTATTTCAGGCATTATACAATTCCTGTGTGTCGCATAACGCCCATCCGTGGGGGACGTGGAAGGATTCTATACAGCCGCTTGATAGGCTTATGTATCGAACGCATTTCCCTTACCTAAATTACACTGTTTACATTTCGTATTTAGATTTTCCTCAACAGTCTCACCTCCTTTAGACCATGGCTTAATATGATCAACATGTAGCTGTACTCCACGCTCTTTTATGGGGCTAGCTCCGCATGATTGGCAAGTAAAACCACCTCTTGAAAGAATTCTAAATCGCATTCTGTCAGATATATTTCTGCCGGTTCTTCCTTTCTGTTTTCCTTTGATTACTTCAATCGCATTGGTTTTATGTTCTATATCTGTTGATTCACAATCCTCTTCATTTATGTAATTAACAAATGCATTTAATGCTTTCCTATATCCACCAAATCTCTCCATGTATGCATGGTGAGTATATTTTGACAGTGGTTTCTTTAGATCTCTCGTGACAGGTTGACGACCTAGGGCTACCCATACATTTTCCAAATTGATGAAAAGGTCTCTATCAGTGATATTTTTTTCTTCATTTACCTCAAGTTCAGCCTTTCTCAAAGCTTCGTTCCATGATCCAAAACGTGCAGTTATTGTACTTGCTGAATATTTACCATTATCTGTATATGCTCTAAAAGTCATTGCTTCGTCGTGCTTAGATAATCGTGCATAAATATTTCTAAGGTCTTCAAGCAAGTCCTCATCGCTTATATTTCTATGAAATTTATCTAATTCAAAGCGCATCAATTTCTCATTAGAGCCCAGCAACTGATTATGTAACACACACGATTATTGACTTAATATTGCAGTTTGCTCTCATGAAATTCTCATACCGATTAATAAGGGTGCATAACCTAGCATGGAGCCTATCATATCCCCCGAAGATCATCGTCTTAAACAGTTATGGGATGATTATATTTCAACCGGAGCACATCGAGCTAAAAATTATCCCTCACCGCCTCGAACCTTCGCCTCATTCAACTCCAGCCACTGCAAAGCCATAATCGTGGCAGAAGACTTAATCACCCCTTCACGAACCCACTGATAGGCTTGCTCGGCATCGACGACTTCTACGCGAATATCTTCGTTTTCTTCTGGCAGTCCATGGATACCACCAACACCTTCGCTATCGACTATTCCACAATACAGTGCGCAGGTTTCAGTCGTGCCACCGGGGCTGACATAGTACTTACAGATTTGATGTAATTGTTTAATGTCACAACCAGCTTCTTCCTGACTTTCGCGGATGGCTACCTCGTCTTCTGCTTCACCGCTTTCGACTACACCTGCGACGCATTCCATTAGCCACGGGGAATCGCTGTCATGGATAGCACCCACACGAAATTGTTCGATTAAAACGACCTTACGTCGCTCTGGATCGTAGGGCAGAATTGCGACTACCGTTCCGCGTTCGAAAATCTCTCGTGTGAATACGTTGCTTTCGCCGCCGGCGAATAAGTCGTGAGAGATACTGTATTCTTCGAGCCGAAAGTATTTTTCGAATAAAACTTCGTGATTATTGAGTTTCCATCTGTAATTCATTGTTGGCCCATAAGTTGGGTTACAGTTTCCAGATCTTCTTCAGTATCGACACCTGGGCCGGGTAGCTCGACGGCTAATTCGGTATGAATCCGATAGCCATTCCAGAGTGCGCGCAACTGCTCCAGTTTTTCAGTTACTTCCAGTTCGCAGTTCGGTAACTGACTGAAGCTGGACAGAAAGCTAACTCGATAAGCGTATATACCGATGTGCCCGCAATACCCCTGATAACCGCCATCACGATCAAATGGAATAATCGAGCGACTAAAATATAATGCCCTACCCTGGCTATTATGTACCAGTTTGACCAGGTCTGGATTCCTGGCCTCAATCTCATCGATATTTTTATACAAGGTAGCCATGTCGCACAAAGAGCTATCCAGATTTTGGGCTACCTGGGTCAAGTTGGCAGCGGGTATTAGCGGTTCGTCGCCCTGTAAGTTGACAACAATGGTCTGATCATCCCAGTTTCGCTGTTCAGCAACTTCGAGTATGCGATCAGAACCAGTTTGATGCTGACTGGAAGTCATCGAGGCCTGGCCACCAAATTCGCGTACAGCATCGAATATCCGCTGATCATCGGTGGCTACAATCACTTCGCGGGCATCGCTTTTTGAAGCCGCTTCATAAACCCACTGAATCATGGGTTTGCCATGTATTAAGCGTAAGGGTTTACCTGGCAGCCGCGTCGAGGCGTATCGCGCGGGAATGACTATATGGAAATCGACGCTCATGCCCTGTCCTTCATTTCAGCTGTTCGATTTCTTCGCTGGATAGCTCGCGTGCTTCTTCGGGTAACATGACCGGTATACCATCACGAATCGGATAGGCCAGGCGTGAGGCTCTGGATACCAATTCCTGGTTCTTTTTATCGTATATCAACGGCCCTTTGGTGACGGGATCTACCAATATATCTAGCAGGTATTTATCCATGGTGTTTGGACTCCAGTAGTTGAAATAACTGATCCTGTAACGACTTTGACAGTTCCAGTGTCAATGGCACTACCCAGACATTATCCTTGGCGATGCCGCGTAATTTTACCGCGTCTTTGTGGGTTACCAGTATTGGTAGTTCGGCTCTCAGGGCCAGATCCTGGGCACTGAACTCGTAGTGATCGGGAAATTCGTGCTCAATCGGGTCGATGCCGAGTTGTTTCAGGCTCGCAAAAAAAGTTTCAGGAAAACCGATGCCTGCCAGGGCATGAACCTGTTGGCCCTGGAATTCAGTTATGTGACGCGTTTGATCAGGATCAGTCAAATTCCATACCTGTCCAAGCGACTCGATGATTTGATCACTGTCGCGATTAATGATGATATCGAAGTCTTTCAAACGGTCTCGCGGTTCGCGCAAAGGACCGGCTGGTATGATTAAACCATTACCGAACGCGACATAGCGGCATACGGCAATCTCTATATCACGACGTAAGGCATAATGTTGCAACCCATCGTCCGAAATAATGATATTGGTTTGCGGATAGGCGGTGAGAATTTGTTCGGCAGCACCGATTCGGTTAGAGCCGACGCCGATCGGACAACGGCATATTTCGGAGATCATATTGGCTTCGTCGCCAACCCCGGCATTGGTTTGGCCAGCATTCAAAATCTGTAGTTTTTTCTCGTTACCGCTTTTATAACCTCGGGTAATAATGGCGGGTTTATAACCTTTACTTTCCAGCAACTGGTAGATCGCTACCACAACCGGTGTCTTACCATTGCCACCGAGCGTAATATTACCAACCACAACGGTTGTTACCGGCAACCGTGAAGACTTTAGCAGCTTTAGCCGATAAGCCAGCCGACGCATGCCGGATAATCCATAATAGAGTAGCGACAGAGGCATTAAAAGAATCGACATCGGGTTCATCGACCATAGCCACCAACCCTGACGCTTTTGCGATGAGGCGCTGATCCAGTTACTGAGAACAACTTTTTCGAGTTGTACCCGTTTGGATTTTGCGGGTATTCGTATTGCCGTCGCCTCTCCGATTTGACTGCCATCACGGAACTGCATCGAGTGTAATTTAGAGTAAATACCGTTCTGATCGAGCAACTCTTCATGCGTGCCCTGCTCTATTAATTCACCCTGATCGAGTACCAGAATACGGTCTGCGTGTTCGATGGTTGATAATCGATGAGCGATTACCAACGTCGTCCGATTCGTCATCAGGTTTTCGATCGCATGTTGTATGTAACGTTCCGATTCGGTATCCAGCGCCGAGGTCGCTTCGTCCAGGATCAGTATCGGCGCATCTTTTAGTAACGCCCGTGCAATCGCGATACGTTGGCGCTGACCACCGGATAGCAACACACCGCGCTCGCCTACCTGGGTATCAAGCCCATCAGGTAAGTCCTCTATAAACTCCCAGGCATAAGCCTGCTTCGCGGCCTGAATGATGTCTGCCTCATCCTGGTCAGCGTCACTGCCATAGGCAATATTATTACGAATGGTATCGTTAAATAGACGCACATCCTGTCCGACATAGGCTATTTGCCTACGTAGATCCTCAAGTTTGTAATGCTTAATACACTGACCATCGAGTTGAATTTCTCCGCTATCGCACTCGTATAGACGCGGTATTAAATTCACCAAACTCGATTTGCCACTACCCGAACGACCCACTATAGCGATGGTCTGACAAGGCTCAACCTTAAAACTAATTTGATCGAGAACGTTTTGGCTACCCTCACGATAATTTAAATCCACTTTATCGAAGTTAATTTCACCCCTGGCGCGATCCAGCGTTAATTCACCCTCATCGACTTCGTCCTCGCCAGCCAGAAACTTAAATATGCTTTCGCCTGCTGCAATGCCTTTTTGAATACTGGCGTTTATCGAAGATAACGAACGCATCGGTGCAAACAGCATGGTGAGCGCGAATATAAACGAGACAAAATCACCTGTGGTAACAACGCCACGCATCGAAGTCGACGTCGCGAAGGCGACGATGGCCGCAAACGCGATCGCGACAATGAGTTGAATCAGCGGGTTGCTAATCGCCTGCGCCACCGACATTTTTAAATGCAATCTTAAATTGCGTTGATTAATAACTGAAAATTTCTCGCGCTCGAATTCTTCTCCGCCAAAAATCTTCACCACTCGATTGGAATCGATCACTTCCTGCGCGACCTGGGTCACATTGCCCATCGAGGTTTGAATGCTTTTGCTTATAATTCTGAAACGGCCAGAGACTCTGACGACGATGATAAAAACAATGGGGCCGGCAATCAGAAAGATCATGGTTAATTGCCAGTTCAACCAGAACATATAAGCCAGCAATACGATAATGCGTAAGCTGTCCTGAATAAACACAGTTAGCGAGTTCGATACCGAACGAGCTATTTGCTCGACATCGTAGGAGAACCGAGTCGTCATGGTACCAGACGAGGATTGGTCGTACGCAGAACTACTCAGGGTTAACAGTTTTTCGAACATTTTCTGGCGCATCGAATTGATGACATTTCGACCGATGTAATCCATGCAATAAGTTCGAAGAAATACCGCGACCATGCGCACCAGAAATATCGCAATGATTGCCAGCGGTATGAGTTTGATAATCAGCGGATCACCATCGATGAAACCATCGTCGAGCATTGGTTTCATCAGGTAGGCGAAGGCTGCATCCGAAGCCGCGAATATAAACATACCGATAATCGCGAGCAGGAAATAGGATTTATGTTCGAATGCGAGTGACAATAACGCACGATAGGCTTTCACCCCGGTCAATTCACCATGCACCATTTTCATCGGTAAAGCCTTGATAACAAACAAATCGACATGGGGAATGCTACTCGATTGGACGAGTGGTCGCGATTGAAACCTGGGTCAATCCCAGTCGACCGACCACATCCATTGCTGTGACGAGAGACTGCACCGGAGATTCCGCATCGGACTGGATAACCACGGGCCGGTCGGCACCTTGCAGCACGCGCTCTAGAGCAGCCATTAACGCGTCGCTCTTCTGGCTAGTCAGCTCACGTGAATTAAGAAAAAAACGACCCTTGGCATCGATCAGGATACTGAGCGTATGCGGCTTTTCTACCACCTTATTCTGACTCGCCTCGGGCAGCCTGATCTTGAGTTCGGAGGTTGTATCAAAGGTGGTTGAAACCATAAAAAATATCAACAACAAAAATACGACGTCGATTAACGGTGTCATATTGATCGTTGCTTCTTCCTCGGTGCTGTGGCTGGTGAACTTCATTTTCAGGAAAGCTTCTTGCGGTCACCGTGTATGAATTCCACCAGCTTCATTGCTTCCTGTTCCATACCAACCACCAGTTCGTCGATCTTACGTTTTAGATGACGGTGGAATATCAGGCTAGGAATGGCTACCGTAAGCCCGGCGGCGGTGGTAATCAACGCTTCTGAAATACCGCCAGCGAGTTGTCCGGGGTCTCCCACGCCGATGATGGTAATCGCGGTAAATACTTTAATCATGCCGATGACAGTCCCTAGTAGGCCGAGCAACGGGGTGATGGTAGATATCGTGCCCAGGGTATTTAGAAAACGTTCCATTTCGTGAACCACGAAACGCCCAGTCTCCTCGATGCTTTCGCGCACCTGTTGACGGGACAGGTGACGATTAATCAAACCCGCTGCCAATACCCGGCCCAACGGAGATCCCTTTTCGATTTCGACGATATGTCTTTCGGTTAATGCATCATTATTGAGCAAATTCCAGATGCCCGTCACCAACTTGGTGGGAATGACTTTTTTCTGCCGCAGAGTCCACAGGCGTTCGGTGATAATAGCCAATGCCAGTACCGAGCACAGTAGAATCGGGACCATTAGCCAGCCACCCGCCTGAACCAGTTCGTACACATTAAAATCCTCTTTTTCGAATGCCGCACATCATACTGTAATCGACTTGGCTATGAGAAGTGTTTTCCCCGATTCGCCAACAACTGCACAATTCCGTGATGGAAGAACTCAGTCTCGATTCCATAACCGATTACGCCCCTGCCGGTAACTGTCAATACTCATACCCCCCGCCTGACTATATACAGTCACTGCACCATGACGGTCCGAACGGTAGACACTACTACCTATCTCCACATAGCGATCCGTTACTGCCGTTTTCGGAAATCCCCAGCGGTTATTCCTGCCCAGGGTGAATACAGTAACCTTTGGCAAAACCTGATTAACAAATGCCTCGGTAGAGGATGTCAGACTACCGTGATGCGGCGCGACCAGGACATCCGATTTGAGATTTATCCCATAAACGTTTATAAGTCGCCTTTCTTGTTCAGCTTCGATATCACCACTTAGTAGAACTGACTGGTAGCCGCTGACCTTTAAAACACAGGAACGGTTGTTGTCGGACTGACCCGCGATAGATTCGTTAGTACTCAGAAACTCGAAATCGACCCCATCCCAGCGCCAGACTTGATAATCGTGACAATCTCGAACTTTTGATTCAAATTCAAACAATTCACCAACCTCGGATGGCGTGCCTGATAATAACAATGCAGGATAAACGTCATCGACAAAACTGTAAAATCCGCCGCTATGATCCTGATCGGCATGACTGATAACCATCAAATCAGGGGCGTCAATCGAGCGGTATCGCAGATAAGGCTTTACTACCCATTCTCCCGCACTAAATCCCTGTTTCCTGCCCGAGCCAAAATCGTAAATTAGACTGTGGTATTTTGTTTCGACAACGATTGAGGTTCCCATGCCAACATCGAGAACGGCAACTCGAAATTCTCCTTGATCAAGTCCTTTGCTTTGCCAGAAAAATGGCACGACAATCAACAGTAATGCGGGCTTTATAGTTGTTTTACCCAGTGGCAGTAATAGCAGCAATAAACCGATAGTCGCAGATAACAATAATAGTATCGGCGTATTCCCATTTTGATAAACTCCAAGGCCAGACTCGAGTAATAACGACAGGTAGTCGAATAACAGCCCCATTAACCAGTCTATTCCTTTGAACAGCCATTCTGCGATAGACAGCTCAAAAAATGCCAAAGTACTGGCTAACAATACCGCAGGTAGAATTACCAGACTAAGCAAGGGGATTGCGACAATATTGGCGAAGAATCCGGCTGGGCTCGCCTGGTTAAACAACATCAGGCTCAGAGGAATAAATAATAGTGAAAATAATAGTTGTATCGTTAGTAGCTGCCTGAGCCGACCGGGTTGATTGACTAATAGGTACTGCCCAAGAGCGATGATCAACAAGGCCGATATACTCAGCCACAAAGAAGCAGAACCGACGGCCAGTGGATCCCATATCAAAATTAAACTCAGGGCGATCGCTATACTGTTCAGTAAATTAATTCCCCGCCTTAGTAACAGTGCTAGGAATACCACCGCCAGCATCACCAGAGCGCGAATGGTCGGGATACTAAAACCAGCCAGAGCCGCATAGAAAACCGCGCCAAGAATAGCCAAAGCCGCGGAAGCTTCGAGTCGATTAATGCGATATCGGTGCCACCAGAGTCGCCAAAAAATTTGCCCTAAGCCATAAAATAGCGCAGCGACCAAACCAACATGAAGGCCGGAAATCGCCAGCAAATGGGCAGTACCCGTTTCCTGTAAAACGCTTTTTTGTTGAAGCTCTATATTGCCTTTATGGCCAATTGTAAGAGCCTGATATAAACCGGTATGGCGGCAAACCTGGCAATGACGCTCGACTGCGTTTGCAATATTGCTGCGAATGTTGTCGATATCCCACCAGGATGAATCTGCCAGTTTTTGATTTCTAATCGACTTTCTGACGTAACCCGTAGCGCCAATACCCTGCACTAATAACCAACGTTCGTAATCGAAACCGCCCGGATTCGCAAATCCGGAAGGGCTTCGTAACTTGACTTCAAATTGCCAGCGTTCACCGGCACGCGGAAATTGATTGCTGCGATACCAGCTTAACCTTATTTTGTCCGGCAAAACGACACGATCATTCGAGATGCCATCGGGTGCTAACAGGAAACGGATCGACTGACTACGTAATTCGACGATGTCATCGACCACCCCTGAGATCTGGAAAATCTCGCCATCGAGATCACCTGGCAATCGCTTATCAAGCTGTAGCTGTAGGTGGAAACTAGCCCACAGGAATGCCGCAAAAAACAGAAGTATCACCCGATAAGCTGGTTGATATCTTGCAAGAAGGAGTAGGACAGGAAGAAAGCTCAACCACAACGGATCGGGTAATTGATAACCCCAGAAAGCTAATGCTGAACCGAATACAATGGCGATACTGATACTAATCATGCTTTGCTTCCTGCTCAATCCTGTCCCTTTAATAAATATTTTTACCAGATCTTACACAATCCTTTACACATTAGGCTATTAGCACTGATAATACTATTAACATGCCAAAGAAGTTTATAAAGAAGTATCTCCCCCACCGGAAAAAAATCACCGATAACCGATTGATCAAGATGTTGGGCCCCCGATTGCAGGAGCCCGATCTATGGCATATTAATCGAAAATCCTGTTCGGGCGCGGTGGCTATCGGCCTGTTTTTCGCCTTCATGCCGGTTCCATTTCAGATGCTGCTGGCTGCTATCGGTGCCATTTATTTTCGTTATAATATTCTGATAGCTATTCCTATGGTATGGCTCAGTAACCCGGTAACTATTCCGCCTATTTTTTATTTCTGTTACTGGGTGGGTACACTCTTACTTGGCATCAAAATTGGCGAATTTCATTTTGAACTAACCTTCGAGTGGCTTATGTCCGGATTGCTAGACATCTGGCAGCCATTTCTGCTTGGTTGTTTCGTAGTCGGTGCGGCTTCAGCGGCTATTGGTTTTGCTTTTGTAAGATTGATGTGGCGGTATCATATCTGGACGCATATTCAGCGGCGTCGGCTACGTCGGCAGCTTAAAAAAACTAAGTTGTAATGGTTGATATTTGATCATTCCTAATTAACCACTAATACCAGGGTGCGGGCATTCTCATATAAATTAATTCCTGAAAATATGGTGAGAACAAGCTGCAACAATAAGTCATATTCGTACGTGTAACATATTACAATATTTTTGTGTCACATAATCAGCGGTTCCTGAGGAGCGACGATCATTCCCCATGGATCCAGTACTCTCTCGTGACCATTGAGTACTATCGATGCTATGAAGAGCGCAATCGTTTGCAAAATACCGTATTCTAGAGGCTCCAATTCTGAAATCATGTAGAGGAGAACACGAGTGGCTAAGCACAATTACGCTTTCGAAAAGCGCCAGAAAGAAATAGCCAAAAAGAAAAAGAAGGAAGAGAAGCGTTTGCAAAAAGCAGGGATAGACGATAGTCAGCCGCAGGACGTCCAACCTGTATCGGAAAACGACGATAAATAGGTAACAATCGGCAACAGTTAATAAGTGGCTCAAATTGATTCGACGGGATGAACGGCACGATCCTGTCGCTTTGGCCGCCTGTGCTTCTGCTATTGCCTCTTGCCTCGATTTCAATTGACTGAATGTATTTGGCAGGTAAACCAAGGTTTTCCAATTGTGCCAAGTCTAGTCTGACAGGATAGGAACTCATTTCTTCTTGCAATAATTCTGAGGGTGTAAAACAAACTGAGTAATTACACGGCTTCTGTTTTGTATGATTTCTTCTGCATGCGGAAAAATTAGAGTCATAAATAATTTTAGTTATTGTCGCAGCAAAAACCTTACAATAATTAATTTCAGACCAGGTATCCAATTTTTATCATGCTGAAAACAGTGATGGGCCGTCGAGGAATGGTCGTGGCCCCACATCATTTAGCCGCTTCAATCGGTACGGATGTTTTACGCGATGGCGGTAATGCCATTGAAGCAATGGTGGCGTCTGCAGCCGCGATAGCCGTGT
Organism: Gammaproteobacteria bacterium; assembly: GCA_030595795.1. Lineage (GTDB taxonomy): Bacteria > Pseudomonadota > Gammaproteobacteria. The sequence goes on along the minus strand of JAUVCH010000024.1, from coordinate 24,770 downwards.
GCTATCCCCACATGAACGGACTTGGCGGTGATAACTTCTGGTTGATTCACAGCAAAGGAGAAGCGCCTGTTGGAATCGATGCCTGCGGTGCGTCTGCCGGTTTGTCCAGTATAGGTTTCTACCGCGATCAGGCGATGGGGGCAATTCCGAGTCGTGGGCCATTGGCTGCCTTAACAATGGCGGGTGCTGTATCGGGTTGGCAAAAAGCATTGGAGTACAGTAGAAAAGCCTGGGGTGGGCGAATTCCACTTAAAAGATTGTTGGCACCTGCTATCGAGTATGCACGGGAAGGTGTACCGGTAACTCAGACACTGGCAAACAATGCGTTGGCAAAATTATCTGAGTTACGCGATCATCCCGGCTTTGGTAATCGTTACTTAGCTGATGGACAACCGATCAAATTTGGTGAATTACTGACACAACCTGAACTAGCCAGCACTCTCGAATCCCTCACCCATACCGGACTGGACGATTTTTACCGCGGAGATATAGCGCGTGGCCTGGCAACTGAACTGGAGGCTGTAGGTAGCCCACTTCGCCTGTCAGATTTTGAACGCCATCAGGCATTAGAAGTAGAACCCCTCAAGTTATTACTGAGAGGTCACGAGCTGTATAACATGCCGCCGCCAACTCAGGGGCTTGCTTCTCTGATGATACTCGGAATGTTTGAGCGGCTTGGTATTCAAACCATCGACAGTTTTGAATTTGTTCACGGATTAATAGAGGCCACTAAAGCAGCGTTTAAAATTCGCGATGAACAGATTTGCGATCCATCCAATATGAGCATTGAGGCGCAATCTTTTTTGACTGACAAAGTTCTTGATACACTTGCAGCAGAAATTGATATGGAAAATGCTTCACCCTGGCCAGAGGCCAATGCAAATGGCGACACTGTCTGGCTTGGTGCGATCGATAACAAAGGGCGTGCTGTTAGTTTTATTCAAAGTATCTATTGGGAGTTTGGCTCAGGTGTAATACTTCCATCTACCGGGATTAGCTGGCAAAACCGGGGAACTAGTTTTAGTCTGGATGAAGCACACCACAATAAGCTAATGCCATATAAGAGGCCTTTCCATACTATCCAGCCGGCCCTTGCATTACTTTCCGATGGACGCGTCATGTCATATGGGACCATGGGTGGTGAAGGGCAGCCGCAAACCCAGGCGATGATTTTCGCCCGTCACGTATTAGCCAATGTTCCGTTGCAGGAAGCGGTTACATCACCGCGTTGGCTGTTGGGCCGAACCTGGGGTAGCACAAAAACAAATTTACGTATGGAGTCACGGTTTGATCATGAATTATACGAAGCGCTTCGTTCGGTAGGTCATGATGTTGAAATTATAGGTGAATTCGAAGAGGCAATGGGTCATGCCGGAGCATTGGTTGCGCATCCGAATGGCCTTATCGAAGGTGCCTTTGACCCCCGATCAGATGGAGCTGCTTGTGCAATCTAAGGATAATTCAGGACTCCTTACCCAATAATCCATCCTGCATGCGCCATTGATTTTGCATCTTCGCGGCGATATCTAGATCGTGTGTCACAATCACCAACGCGGTATTTAAATTTCGATTAAAATCGAGCATTAATTCAAGCATTTGGGCGGCGGTATGGCTATCCAGGTTCCCGGTCGGTTCGTCGGCCAATAAGCAATCGGGACGTGTTACCAGAGCACGAGCCAGTGCGACTCGCTGGCGCTCACCACCAGAAAGCTCGCCGGGTTTGTGTTCAGCACGTTGTTGCAAACCAATTCTTTCCAGCCATTCGTCTGCTTCGACCATCGCCTGTTGCCGAGGTAGCCGCCTGACCAGCAAAGGCATCGCGATATTTTCCCGCGCAGAAAACTCTGGTAATAAATGATGAAATTGATAGATAAACCCCAGATGCTGATTGCGTAAATCACCTAGTTTTCTTTCTGACAGGTTTGAAATCGACTGTCCAACGACCTGAATTTCACCCGCAGAGCTATGATCTAGCCCACCGAGTAAATGCATTAGCGTACTCTTACCTGCACCTGAGGCCCCGATAATGGCGTGGCTCTCACCGGCATCTACGCGGAAATTAATGCCTTTGAGTACCGACACATCCAGTTTCCCCTGTCGATAGGTTTTATGTAAGTCACGCGCTTCGATAACAGGATCCGTTGCACTTGAATTATTCATAACTCAGGGCCTCAGCGGGACGGGTTTTGGATGCGCGCAAGGCAGGATACAGGGTTGCGATTATCGAAATGAAAAACGATAACACGGTAATCTTAATCACATCGGACTGTTGCAAATCGGAAGGCAAATCGGTAATTGGATAGACGCCTGTGGGTAAAAACTGAGTTTGGAAAAACTGCTCCAGTGCAGGGATAATCACATCGATATACGATGCCAACAGCACGCCACTAGCGAGGCCAAACAGAGTGCCTATCAAACCAATTAACGTACCCTGCACCATAAACACCCACATGATCGACAACGGTGAGACACCGATGGTGCGTAATATCGCAATATCGGATTGCTTGTCGGTCACTACCATCACCAGTGTCGAGACAATATTAAAGGCTGCCACCGCAACGATTAGCGATAGAATAATAAACATCACGGTCTTCTCAGTTTGCACGGCTTTGAAATAGTTGGCATGACGCAAGGTCCAGTCAGAAACCCAATAATCAAAACTCAGGCTTTCGCGCAATTCGGTTCGTACCACAGGCGCTTTATCCATATCATTGAGTTTGAGGCGCAACCCACTCACAGCGCCATCGAGTCGAAACAGCCGACTGGCATCCTGATTATGAATGATGGCACTGCTCCGGTCATATTCGTAAACCCCAATTTCGAACAGTCCGATAATTTTGAATCGGCGTAAGCGCGGCAGAAAGCCTACCGGTGATGCAGTTGACTGCGGCGTGATCATGGTAATCCGATCACCTGGAACCACGTCCAGTGAGTTGGCCAACCCGGTACCGAGAATAATGCCGTATTCGCCGGGCTTTAAATCGGAGAACTTGCCAAACGTCATATGCTGATCGATTTTCGAAACCTGAGGTTCGAGCTCCGGGTCTATACCGCGTATTACAGCACCACTAACCGAGGAGCGATTCGACAGCATTGCCTCGGCTTCGACATAAGGTGCGCTGCCAATCACCGCAGTATTTTCCCTCACCTGATCGTTCAATACCTGCCAATTTTGCAAACGACCATCATAGCTACTCACCGTGACATGCGAGACCATGCCAAGGATGCGGCCTCTGAGTTCATTTTCGAATCCGTTCATTACCGACAAAACAACAATCAGAGCCATCACGCCAAGCGCGATGCCGAGCATCGATATCAAAGAGATGAAAGAGATAAAATGGTTGCGCCTTTTCGCTCGGGTATAGCGAAGGCCTATAAAAAGTTCAAGGGGTAAATTCATGCGCGGATTAAACCATGAATATATAACTGTCACCACCACTGAAGTGGGGAAATTTCACCTGTTTATTATCACTGGTTGCCTGAATAATATAGCATGATATAGTTATCCTTAATTAACGGAGACAGGCGTCGGCGCTTTCACGCGGCTAACAAAGTAACGAGCTCCAGGAGATCAGAGAACATGCTCAACAGATATTATTTTTTAATACTTGCCAGTTTACTGGTCGCCCCTGTATTACAGGCACAGAACTTAGCTATTCCTGGGCATTCCGAAACTGACGAAGTTCAGGTTATGCCCAGACGCGGCATCAACATGGATGCAGTCATCGACGAATTCGGTCAGCCCGACGAGCGCTTCGGCCCGGTTGGCGAGCCGCCAATCACTGAGTGGGTATATGGTGAATTTAGAGTCTATTTCGAACATGAAACTGTATTACACTCGATTAATCTAAATACCCTGATATTTCCGAAATAAAAAATGAAAATGCCTGAAATATTACAGGCAGGATTGGCAACCGCCATTCTGTCGATTAGTGGTGCTAGTTATTCTGCCGAAGTGAATATTACCCCGGAGATTGAAAGTGTTTCTGTGATGCATGGTGAGTCGATGATCACCATCATGCGAAATCAGGATCAGAAAAATATAGTGAGTCCGGCTTTTGCAAAGACATCGCGTAAATGCCCGCCATTTTGTATACAGCCGTCAGTCCTGGCACCAGGTGTTGAAACCATCGCCGAGATTGAAGTTCTCGATTATTTGAAACGTATGAGTGATGGGGATGACAACATACTAGTAGTCGATTCGCGCACGCCAGACTGGGTTGTCAAAGGCACTATACCGGGGGCTATCAATATACCCTGGACAGCATTAAACCCCATCGAAGGCGCTAATCCTATTTCGATGGGCGGAATTCTGCAAGATCAATTCAATGCTAAAAATCTGGGTGGACTCTGGGACTATAGCGACGCAAAAACCCTGGTCATGTTTTGTAACGGCATGTGGTGTGGACAAACACCAAACAATATAAAGAATCTGCTCAAGTTCGGCTACCCAGCACACAAAATCAAGTGGTATCGTGGCGGTATGCAGGATTGGGAAATACTCGGCCTGACGACTGCCAAACCTTAGTCATCTATTAGTGTTTTGATATGCGAGGTGACAATGAACTGGAAAACCCACTTCCGATCGTTTTACTATAAAAATGCCGAAGAACCCGATGACATAACGCTGCCAGCATCAGAAACCGCGCTACTAGTCATCGATATCCAGAACACCTATATGCAACCGGTAGATGATCCACTGGAGGCTGCCAGGTGGCAACCTTTTTATGATCGGATGAATCAGCAGGTAATCCCAGGGACAGCGAAGCTTATCGAGGATGCGAGGAAACGTGGCGTTGAAGTAATATTTGCACGGATTGCCTGTCTCAAAACCGATGGGCGTGATCGCTCCCTGAGTCAGAAGAAACCCGGATTTAACTATTTGTTATTGCCAGCGAACAGTGAGGAAAGTCAGTTCGTACCCGAGCTTTCGGCTCAGGGGGACGAAATAACAATCACCAAAACAACCGACAGTGCACTAACCGGCACCAACCTGCGCCTGATATTGCATAATATGGCTATTAAGAACGTCGTTGTCGCCGGGATATTTACCGACCAGTGTATTTCATCGAGTGTGCGCAGTTTGGCAGACGAGAGTTTTAACGTTGTTGTGGTCGAAGACTGCTGCGCCGCCGCAACCGACGAACTCCACCGTAACGAACTCATGAGCATTAATATGATTTACTGTCATGTTGTTAGTTCTAGTGAACTGGTTGGGTTTTATTGTTGAGAGTTATTGTTTTGATAATGTTTTATTTTCTTATTTCATAGACTCTGTAACAATAGTGCGCGGTGCCAAGTGATAAAAGATATTCTTTGCAGCCGAAGACTACGTATTTTGCCTGAGTCAATCGTTACTGACCTTATTGATTCCTGACCTTATTGATTCATGTTGGAGAACGATTATGCAAACCGCTAAACAAGACGCACTCAACACGATCCAGCAGCTACCGGACAATGCTGATACCGAAGAAATGATTTACCGGCTTTATGTACTGGAGAATATCCGCCGGGGTCAGCAGGATGCTGCCGAAGGCAAAACCGAATCCGCCGAAGAGGTGCTCAAGGATATCCAATCTTGGTGAAGTGGACGGCTCACGCCAAATCCCAGGTTCGCCACATCCATGATTACATTGCCCAGGATTCGGTACTCTATGCCAGGCGGGTCAGTGAAGCGCTGGTTAAGAAAACCATTGGTCTGGATACGTTACCCCGCAAGGGCAAGAAATTACCCGAGCTGAACGTGGATGCTGTACGGGAGTTGAGTCTGTACTCCTACCGAATTTTGTATGAAATCAAATCTGATAGCCTGATTGAAGTGCTGGCCGTGATCCATAAACGGCAACACCTGGAGGCGGAGGAGATTCCGAGAGATCAATAGAAGTGGCCCCTTTGATTTCTGTATGGCGTGTCGATTTTGATATTTTGTTTATCTTTTTTTGTTTAAACTCTTTTTATAGAATCGAATGAACCCGCCCCTTTGATCCTGCGATTATACGTTTATAACCGCCTCGAATACATATTAGCGATCGCCAATTCAAATGAATTCACTGCTTCTGATTCCCTGTCAGTATCGACTGGCTCCAGATCGTTAATCTGATTATTTTCGGATTTATTCCACAATATTTCCGTAGCAGATTTAAAAGAATCTACGATTTCCATGTAGGCACTCTCCGGGGAGAGTAATGTATTGAGGAAACTCATGAGCACCGATAACACAATACCGAGTATTGATGTGGTCAGCGCAAAGGAAATTCTGATTAGAAAGTTATCGATTACGACTTTGCTGGCTTCAGCATTGGTGATGTCCATCGCGGTTAATTCGGGCAGGGCCCGCATGATACCGAGGAAGGTACCAAATATCCCCAGCACAATGAAAATTCCTGGCAAAAGATTGAGAATTTCATTGGCCCGACTCATCGAAAATAGACCGAAGACCCGGTTAAAAACAGGGTTCGAACTGAATACATTATTCGATATTTCGCCGAAATTTGGCTGCTGGCTGGCATCTTTTCGTAAATAGCGAGCGTGTTTGAGAAAGTCATCGATTAAACGGATGATACCATCCTGGATTAAAAATACTCGATCACCGATGGTCATCACATGATCTGCATTTCTACGTTTATATTTCGCACGCAATTCGAAGCATTCGAAATAAGTTCGAGCCAGATAGCTTTTTAATACATTGTAAAAAGAACCATGCGTATCAGGATTTAAATAGAGATCCTTATCCACACGCTTACAGAATTCTTTGACGAAGAGCCTTTGTCTATTAATGATAATAGTAATTAAAACGCGAACTACGACCGCCAGAATAAATGCGATGAGAAGGAATGGCATCAAAAAATCTGTCGCGTACTGCACGATAAAATTGACCATTTCGACAATACTTGAATTCATTGAGAACCTCCTTTTTCGGATAACCCGAATTTGATGATGACACGTTGTGATTGATTACAATTATACTGTCGACAAAATTCTTTCTTGCTTAAGTTCCCAGTATCCGCCACGTCAATTTTTTCTGTAAAAAAGCTCCGTCCGGTGACTTTAATTAACGGCAACATAATATCCTGATGGGGGAAATCCATCTTGTTAGTGTCGAATACGTATTCGAAAATGGAACGCGCGCGTTCATAACTTAAATCGAGGTTATAATTAACTGCGATTCGATTTTCTTCAGATAAGCCGACTGGATTAACCGGTTCGCCACCGTAGGTCGGCGAAGCGAACCCGATAATTTCGACCGAGGAAATATTTGCCACATCAGAATCGGTAGCAAATAAACTCTTTGCGTAAAGTGGGATAGCCTTGCGTATTGTGCGCTCCATGCCTGGTTTTAATTCGGCGCTATCAGAATCAAAATAGTCTTTCCCAAAATCTATAATGACGTCACCCGTGCCGCTATCGACATCGGCTGCTATGCCGTGCCTTTTAAATTCGTCCTCGATTTGTTTGGCGACATCCCGCCGCCGGTTTTCTAGCTCAAGCGCTTCTTCGAGCTCTCCAGCAGTTTCTTTTAAATTAGCTCTCGTTTTTCCTAGCTCGTCCTTTGTATCCTCTAACGCCTGCTGCGCGGTCGCTAATTCGTCGGCCAGTTTACCCACCTGTTTTCCACTCGTTTCATATTCATTTTTCAGGTCGCTATATTTATCGGACAAGTCCATAATCTGATCGCCATAGCCCTTTTCGAGCCCTGCAATTTTATCCTCACTGGCTTTAATATCTCCTTCCAGTCCGGCCAGCTCTTTTAACTTTTGCTCTAATTCATCCTGCAACTGCCTGGATTTCCCCTCCAGTTCTCCAACTTCGGCAGCGCTGGCATTTTCTAATGCGGCTTTATCAACTTCAGCCTTATTCAGCTGCTCCTTCAAACCGGCTAGCTCGCCCTCGCTTTGAGATTGTTGATCCGAAAGTTCCTTGATTTTTCCTTCGAGCTCGCCGGTTTGCTGAACCAGGGTACTTTCAAGTGCTGCCTTTTCTGCGGCTTCCGCAGCAAATTGTTGCTCTAGGGTTGATAACTCATTCTCACGCTGGTTCTTCAATTGCGATAACGTGTCAATTTCGTTTTGCCATTTTTTCGACTGTTGAGACAACGACTGTTCCAATGCAGACTTCTCCGCGTTTTCTGCCGCTAAATCCTGCTCTAACGAAGCCAGTTTAATCTGTGCCTCATTTTGTTTACCGGATAACTGTTCGATCTGTCCTTGAAGGTTTTCAGTTTCTTCAGATAATGTTTTCTGTAGGGCCAGCTTTTGAGTTTCTTCAGCCTTTATTCTTTCCTGGAGTTCGGTTAATTCGACCTGGCTTTGACTTTGCTGTTCGGTCAACTCTTCAATTTTACTTTGCAGGTTTCGACTCGCCTCGCTATGAGTAGATTTTAATTCTGCCTTCTCATTCTCCTCAGTCGCCAGCCTTTGCTCAAGAGACGCCAGTTTTTCCTGTCCTTCCGACTGCTGATTTTTTAGCTCACTAATCCGTTGTTGCTGGCTTTCACTTTGCTGTGAAAACGAGCTTTGCAATTCTTCTTTCTCGGACTTCTCCATTTGTAATATTTCTTCCAAAGAAACTATCTGGGTCTGCCCTTTGTTGTACTCCTCTTTCAAAGTTTTAAATTTATTTTCCAGGGCTTCAGCTTCCTGAGTCTGCTTTACTTCTAGTGACCTCTTTTCAATTTCTTCAGTGTCTAATTTTTGCTCTAATTGTGTGAGCTTTCCCTGGCCGTCTTCATATTGATCCTTTAGCTGTTCGAATTTACCTTCAAGATTTTTAGTTTGTTCGGAATGGGACTGTTTTAACACGGCCAGTTCAACCGCTTCTACTTCGAGTTTATTTTCCAGAGTCGCAACGTTCTCACCTTTTTGTTGGACTTCTTTCGAAAGCTTCACATTCTGCTGTTGTTCTGCGTTGAACTTTCGTGTCGCTTCTGCCTTTGCAACGGCGTTGGCATTGATCATCGCAACAATCATTTGCTGATATTCGTTTAAGGACGATTCCCGCTGCTTTTGGTCGTTGAATTCCTGTTCGAGTATCTGCTTTTTCTGGCTGGCTTCGCTTTCTAGCAGAGTAATTTGCTCGAGTACTTTCTGGTATATTTGCTTTTCGATGGGGTTTGCCTGCTCGGCAAGGTATTGAGACTTAACCGACTCGTATAATTCCAGCTCCTGCTTTACCTCCTTAATTTCGGCATGACTGGCCGCCGAAACCATGCCTGAACGAAGACTGGCAACCATGTACATGAGTAAAAAAACAAATGCCAGCACCATAAACAGATCGCTGTAAGAAGCCCACTGTGTGCCATGAGATTGCTTTTTTACTCGAATAGTATCGTAATCGAAGCTCACATCTGATCCCTGACTTTGCAATATCTACAAATAAAATAAACAAAGTACACTAAATTAAGCATTCCAACAAAGGGTAATGCCCGTAAAAAATTCTATTCCCTATCTGACAACTATCAACGAATCTAAGTTGCACTATTACCTGTATAAAGATAATGTGAAATTTCCGATAAATTATTATTGTTGCGAAACGGTCCAATGAAGCGCCAGACTCCATGATTAAAACCAGCGATTTAATATGGCAGGATACGCAGCATCAAATGCTGTTCAAACTAATCGATGAAATAAAAATCGAGCCTTTTGATCGCGAAGTTCTCAAAAAATTGCAGTTGTATGCAGAACACCACTTTAGCCTCGAAGAAACTTACATGAAAGAGTTAAACTACCCTGGTATCGCAGATCATGTACGAGCGCATGATCGATTTCGCGAGGAACTCAGAGCTATGGTCGATACACAGGTCAGTATGAATAAAGTCTTACAGGATTCCCTTTCTTTATTTTTATTCGAATGGTTACGTTTGCATGTCCTGGGTATCGATAAGAAGCTGGAAGATTATATTCTCCGGTCTAGTTCGAAATAAGTCTTATCTTCGAATCTCACCCTGTCTTCTAACCACGCCCGATAAACGGCATTTTAGTCGCCATAATCGTCATAAACTGAATATTTGATTCGAGTGGCAATTCAGCCATATTCAAAACAGCCTGCGCGACATGGTTAACATCCATAACCGGTTCGATAGCAATGCTACCGTTCGCCTGCGGTACGCCTTTAGGCATGCTTTCGGTAATTGGCGTCTCGGCATTACCGATATCGATTTGACCACAGGCGATATTAAACTCGCGACCATCGAGCGATATGCTTTTGGTGAGCCCTGTTATCGCATGTTTGGTGGCGGTATAAGGCGCGGAATTCGGACGCGGCACATGTGCTGAAATCGATCCATTATTAATAATCCGACCACCCTGCGGCCGCTGTGATTTCATCATTTTGATGGCTTGTTGCGAACAGAGAAATGCACCTGTCAAATTTGTATCGACCACAGCCTGCCACTGCTCATATGTCAATTCTTCCATTGTTATGCCGGGGGTAAACAGGCCCGCATTGTTAAACAGCAAATCGAGTCGACCATAGGTGTCTCTGGTTTTGTTAAACAATTCTTCGACCTGTTGCGGATTACCAACATCGCAAGTTTTACAAAGACAGGCTTTCTCGTATTCGCCAGCCAATTCTGCGGTGGCTTCAAGCTTCGACAATTGTCTACCTGTAAGCACTACCGAGTAACCCACTTCCAGTAAGGCCAGACTTACTGCTCGACCAATACCACTGCCAGCACCAGTGATTAGTGCGACTTTTTTAGTTTTTGAATTCATAAAATATTCACCATTATTCGGGTAACTGATATGCCTCTAGCTCAATGACATCGATCTGAAGCCCCATGAGTGTTAACTTTCCCCGATAACGATGATGCCCGGTCGAGGTAAATTCGAAATCATAAATTCGGCGAATAACCCAGACTTTGCGCGAATTTCTGTAGGGCCAGTAGCCACTAATTACCATACTTTGATCGAGTAGTTGTAGATCATGCTGTTGGCAATATTGGGCAGCCAATTTTAGTGCCCTGCCTTTGTATTCGCCACTTTGCCACCAGTAATGGAGCGCAAACCCGATCAGGCCTAATAGTATAATATTAAGTAGAAATTGCATTTTAAGCTTTCTTCACAATTACAACCAGTAACGCAACATTCGGGGTAACCATCCTAGCAACTTTAAAATCAGTGGATAATTTCGCCAGCGGCGTAAGGTAATTTCGGTAGATTGCTCGATATCGACCTCGAATTTATCCTCCATTTGTCTAACCGTATCGGTGTCAGAGACCAGCGCATCGACCTCCAGGTCATGAACAAAACTGCGATAGTTTAAGTTGGTACTACCCACCAGGACCGCTTCGTCGATTAGCATGGTTTTCGAATGTATTACCTGTACCGAATACTCGAATACTCGAATACCTGCATTTAGCAAATCGGCGTAGTAGGTTCTGGCGAAATACGGGAACCAGCTAACATCAGATCGACTGGGTACTATTAACATGACTGACACATTATGCCTGACTGCTCTTTTCAGACTCTTTAAAAGTCGGTTCGAGGGGTTAAAGTAGGCGTTGGTAATCCAGATACGGTTTTTCGCCTGCTGTAGTACTTCTATGATTTCCCGACCGCGCTGTTTTCGCGTACCTATTGCATGAATCGCCAGAAACTGTCGCGTACGTCGACTGCGGGTTTCACCTTTACGTTGCCAGACTTGTTCAAAATTCTCTTTCAGCTCTTCAACAACATCTCCGGTTGTACGCAAACCAGTGTCGTGCCATCGATCTTCAGGCTGATTTAACTGTCGATTATAATGCCCAGCAGTAATGTTAAAGCTGCCTAACCAGGCGATTGTCCCATCGATAAGACAAAGTTTACGATGGTCTCGATGGTTTATCGAAGCGATGTAATACAGCAATTGGCTATATTTTTGTCCGGCGCTTAATCCATTTTTATACACATTAAAGTCCCAGGGCAAAGGGTGGAATATACGAATTTCACAGTTCTCGGACTCTAGCTCGCTGACTAGTCGCCTGGTATCCATGTATGACCCGACCCCATCCACTAACAGCCTTACCTTTACAGATCGGCGACAGGCCTGCTGCAATGCCGAGACAAACTGCTGTCCGACTTCGTCGAGTTTGAAAATATAGGTTTCCAGAATTACTTCCGACTTCGCCTGCTCAATATCGATAAGAAGCTGGCTGAAATAACGGTCTGGATCGAAGAATAAGGTTTCTACGCCCATCGCAGCCGGCTAACACGCACCACTAATACGGCAGCGACTGGCAACAACAGGCCGAGAATAATCGTCGCCCAGATAATGTCACCCAACTGACTATAGTCGGCGGCTACCTGAATTTCGTAGCTAACCGGATCTTTCACTTCACGGGTTATGACAAAAATCTCATTCAGATATCTGGTACCGAGTTGTGACAGGGATAGCGCCAGATTAGTAAAGGAAGCCATCACCGCAAAAAACGTCGCTTTTAAATTTTTCGGTGCTGAATTTGCTATCCAGGCCAGCATTGGAATCATCGCAATTTGTCCGAGTGGCGATTCTAACGCGGTATTTACAATCGCGACAAAGCGCGCATCGACAACACCACCAGTCATCGAAGCGGTCCATTGATGCAAGCCGTAGAACATACCAAGAAATGGCAGAGTTAATACTGTGCCAGCAATCGTTAGCGCGATAATCACATAGGCTATAGATCGCTCCGCCATGAAGCGGCGAAAGATAAACATACCGGCCAGGGTTAATGCACTACCGATGAGGGAAAGCACCGAAAAAAATTCCTGATCAAACTGTAGGTCATCCATCATCCACCAGGTTAGACCGACACCCTGTAATGGCACGGCGCGGAAAACGAAAATAATGACCGCAGTACCGATTAATGTTCGCTTTGCCAGAGGGTCGAGCTCGCGCGTTAGTTTGAAGATTAAAAATGTGACTATGGCAAACGACCCAACAAATATGATTTCCTGATTATAGGTATAACCGCTAAATCCCATACTTAGGGTAAAGATAACGAATACCAGGCTGCCACCGAGTATCCACCAGTTGGGCGGGGTTTTTTCGATATTCTCATGCAATTGCGCATTGATCGATTCGAGGCTCATACCTTGCTCGAGCTTGTGCCGAATATCCTGACGTTTGATATAGCTGGCAAATAAAACGCCAGCTATGGATATTAGCGGAATGACCAGGGCCATCAGATAAATGTCGCTATAGACCTGTGCTTTTTCTATTTCAGACAAGTCCTGGACATCGCTAAACATATAGACATTGATCAATGCTACAAGTACCGAACCACCAATGATCGCAACCCGCCCCAAAGTCTGCATGGTGGTATGCATGAGCTTCAGGGTGGCCGGATCTAGCGCTTCACCATTATCATCAAAATGCGGCACCGCCTCGACAGTCATGGCATCGGCCACCGTATCCTGAATCACGTAACCAATCGGTGCCAGCAGGCTACTGAGGACAAACCAGGCACCCGCCGGCATAACGGCGGTCATGGCCTGACGTTCTCCTAACAGGCCGACCATTATCAGTAAACTAGCGGCGATAAATAAGGCGCCAACATAAACCAGAATGCTTTTCCAGCGCCAGATTAAATCCACCAGATGCCCCATCGGCATTTTTAGGGCCCAGGGAATATTCACCCAGAAACCCAGAGCCGACATAAAAGCGGCCGACAGGCCAAGATACTCCTTGACGAAAAAACTGCCGACTATCGCAGTCAGTCCAGAGATTCCAGCCGCCATATAAACCATTAAAGGCGGCAGATATGACAACCGCATTTCCCTGCCGAGGGAATAAATATTAACTTCAAGCCAGTGGCTTATTTTATTTAGCATTATTACCCTAACTTCAGGAAATTTTATTCAAAGAGACTGCCACAGGCCTATGAGCTTGGCAATCCTGGGGCAGATCGGAGACCGCTTTAGGCTACACTACTCTAAAGTAGGTGGAATTATAAAGTTTTATTATTCAAAGACCTGTGCTGATACAGGTCAATACTTTACTTATGGTATAGCCGCATTATTGCAAATACAATCGCCGTGGCTCCTTCAATAATGAACGAAATTAATAAGAACCCCAGTCAGGCAGCAGCAACTGTTTCGGCATCGGGTCTAAGTACCGCAGAAGCAGCCGCAGTACTCGTAAAAACTGGGTTGAATACACTGCCTGAACAGCCAAAGTCAGGCCCGTTAAAGATTTTCATCCATCAATTTCAAAGCCCGTTTATTTATGTACTGCTGGCCGCAGCCGTGGTTTCTCTCGCTCTGGGACAGACTATCAATGCCGTATTCATCACAATTGTATTATTTTTAAATGCCCTTATAGGCACAATTCAGGAATATGCCGCCGAACGCGCTGCTGAGGCATTGAAGCAAATGGTGCCGATGCAGGCGACAGTGGTGCGCGATGGTAAAGCGATCCGTATCGATACAATTAATATTGTTGTTGGGGACTTTGTCTTGCTGGCCTCAGGTGACAAGATCCCTGCTGATATCAGCCTGACCTCCGCGCATAATCTGGACGTCGACGAATCATTGTTGACGGGAGAGTCCATCGAAGCGCATAAGCAGGCCATGCAGGCTAGTCTGGATGAGGCGCCACTCAGCGAACGTCTGAATGTCTGCTTCGCCGGTAGTGTCATTCTTCGAGGCCGTGGCGAAGGTATGGTAATTGCTACCGGGGCAGATACACAAATAGGCAAAATTGCCAGCGAGGTCGGTAGCGAAGATGATGTCAAGCCGCCTCTGCTGGTACGCATAGAGCAATTCACAGAAAAAATCACCTATGGCATTTTGTTATTAATCGCGTTGATATTTTTAATTACCGTTTTACGGGGTGACGATTTAACTAATGTGTTCCTACTAGGCGTAGCACTGGCAGTATCGGCAATCCCCGAAGGTTTACCCGCTGCAATTACCGTAGCACTCGCGATAGGCATGCGCCGCATGGCTCGTGGCGGCGTCATAATACGCCGCCTGCTGGCGGTAGAATCACTAGGTTCCTGCACCTATATCGCATCGGACAAAACTGGAACGCTGACGGTCAATGAAATGACTGCCCAGCGAATCCTGCTGCCCAACGGCAATCGATACGAAATCAGCGGAGAGGGTATCGATTTGCATGGCACTATCAATCCTGTGCCATCGGAAGATGATGCTGTCAGTTTAAGGCGATTGTGTAGTGCTGCCGTGCTTGCCAACGAAGCCAGTCTGGAATACGAAGCCGATGAATGGGTCGGCCAGGGCGACCGGGTCGATGTTGCCTTTCTGGTTATGGCGGAAAAGCTGGGAGTTGATTTTGCAAGCCTTAGACAGCAGAATCCTGAACTCGCCAAGATCCCCTATGAATCAGAAAACGCCTATGCCGCCAGTATTAATCGCTGTCCCGAGGGGATCGAATTACAGGTGAAAGGTAGCGTCGAGCACCTGCTAGCGATGAGCGACAGCATGGCAGGACTCCCCGAGTATAATTTTACTTCTATCGAGAAACAGGTCGACACCCTCGCAAAACAGGGGTATCGCGTATTGGGTCTGGCGCATCGACATCTTGACCAACTGCCCTCCGATCCACAGACCAGCCTGGGAAAACTCGAATTTATCGGCATGGTTGGCATGATAGATCCACTGAGACCAGATGCAATCGAGTCGATACAACGTTGCCGCGATGCTCAAATTGATGTCTGCATGATCACCGGTGATCATCCTCAGACTGCCAGGACGCTTGCGTTATCGCTTGGGATAGCCGATCCATCAATGACCCCGATTACCGGTTCTCAGCTCGCGGAAGCGTCCGACGGTGCCCCCCTGGCTTTTCGTTCACTGGTACATAGTTCAAGGGTGTTCGCTCGGGTCGAACCTCACCAGAAAAAGCAAATAGTAGAACAATTGATAAAGGACGGCGAGTTTGTCGCAGTCACCGGCGATGGTGTCAACGATGCGCCCGCCCTCAGTCACGCCCATGTCGGTATCGCGATGGGCAAGCACGGTACTGATGTCGCTCGCGAAAGCGCAGATATCATTCTCACCGATGACCGTTTTAGTTCCATTGTTGAAGGTGTAAAACAGGGACGAATCGTTTACAACAATATCCGCAAGGTTATATTCCTACTCATCTCTACTGGCGCAGCCGAGATAACACTAGTATTACTTTCCATAGTTTCTGGCTTGCCGCTGCCATTATTTCCACTCCAGTTACTCTGGCTCAATCTGGTAACCAATGGCATTCAGGATATTGCGCTAGCATTCGAACCCGAAGAAGGCGACGAGTTAAAGCATCCACCACGGCCACCGAATGAACCGATTTTTGATCGCCTGATGATTCAACGGGTACTCGTCAATGCGCTGGTGATGGGCGTATTGGCATTCGCAACCTTCAGCTGGCAAATACAACATGGTGCCAGTGTGGAAAATGCCAGAAATATCACTTTATTGTTAATGGTACTGTTCGAAAATGTACATGTGCTTAATAGCCGATCCGAAACCCGGTCGATGTTTCGGCAGTACTTTTTTGGTAATCCAATATTAATTTTCGGTATGCTCGGCGCGCAGGCGATACATATCGCTGCGATGTATACGCCTGGGTTACGGGAAGTCCTGCAGATAGAGCCCGTCTCGATCATACTGTGGAGTCAGTTGTTAGGTATTGCGTTATGTTTGATTATTGTCGACGAGTTGCATAAGTTAATACATGCGCGTTATTCGGTGGGTGTGAGTTGATAGAAAAGTAAAGCGTTGACTCTAAGGCATGGTAACCCTACAGAGAAAATTGCGCATACAAAGGTAGATGATCCGACAAACGCCCCCAGGGATGCGAATTCAGGCACTCGCATTCGAGTAACTTCAACTGACGATAATAAACTCGATCCATTTGCAATATCGGCCAGTTTGCTGGGAATGTTTTTGCATATTTACCATGCGTGGTCTTATGGGCCTCTTCGAGCGAAAGCTGTGACTCGAAATGCTGCCCCATTCGACCGTGCCAGTCGTTAAAATCACCCGCTAAGATAACGGGTTCACCCGATTTAATATGCTTACTCATATGACGTCTAATTATTTCTATCTGCCTTTTACGCTCAAAGCCTATTAATTCCAGATGAGTACAAATGAGGTGTAAGCGGGTATCTTGATTCGGCATATTGACGACACCATGCAATAAACTTCGACTTGCAGTCCTGAAGCGGGAAAAATTAATATTTTGCCAGTCTTCAAAGGCATGTTTGCTCAATATCGCATTACCATGATGGCCTTCATCGTAAATCGCATTTTTTCCATAAGCGAAATGTGGCCAAAGTCGGTCGGCTAGAAACTCGAACTGCGACACCGTCGGCCAGCCCGATATACGTTTTTCATGATGGAAATGGCGTCCCTGAATTTCCTGAAGGAATACAACATCGACATCAATAGATTCGATTTGTTGTCGTATTTCATGCAATACGAATTCACGATTACGGCGGTTGAAGCCTTTGTGGATGTTATAGGTTAATACTTTGAGCATCAGCAGGCTATAGGGTGAAACCTGGCAATACCTCGATATCCAGTTGTTGCATTAGCTTTGACAGTTCAGCCTCGCTATAAGGCCTGGCTTCCACTTCGCCCCAAATCGGTGCAGGCCAGACAGAGTCTGTACGGAAACGTACGATATGATGAAGGTGTAACTGTGGCACCACATTACCTAAAGCCGCCACGTTTAATTTATCACCTTTGAAGCGTGACATTAAGTGCTCCGACAATAGTGAAGACTCGGCGAGTAACTGCGCTTGATCCTGGTCGGGCAACTGGAATATCTCGCTAATGCCTTCCCGGTCTGGAACGAGAATAAACCAGGGATAATTCGAGTCGTTCGATAACAATAAATGCGACAGTGAAAAGCGCCCCAGCACACGACAGTCATTCAGTAATTGCGGATGGATATCGGCCATTTCCTTTTGTTTATCCTGTTCGTAAATTATGGATTACTCTACACTACGCTCATCATATCATCTCCACAAACATTCGCTTTATGAATCAGGAACTGACCGCTAACCAGATCGAAGAGCTTGCCCAAGAGCTAAAAGGTCAAAAACAGGCTCTAGAACAGCAACTGCAGGATAGTCAACAAAGCACTGCACCGGTCACCCTGGATCAGCAATCGGTGGGGCGAGTTTCACGTATCGATGCGATTCAACAACAGCAAATGGCGGTCGCTAATCGTGAACAGGCCAATACTATTCTGAAGTTGATTAATTCAGCCCTGGAACGAATTGGAGCAGAAGAATACGGCTATTGTCTCGAGTGCGGTGAACCGATAGGCTACGCTCGATTACAGGTTCAGCCTCAGTCACCCAATTGCATGGCGTGCCAATCCATTCTGGAAAGACCATAAGCGCAATTTTAATGTATCATGCCCGGACAGAATAACAACTCACTAAGGAATAACTCATGTCGAACTACCCCACCCTGACCGAAATGGGCATTAATAATCCTGGAGAAATCGAGCGTTACTCCCTGAACACGGTGAACAATCTCGATATCATCCGAGTCATCTACAAACGTAAAAAAGGCTCTTTACTACCCGCCAGTAAACGATTTGAATTCGGGCGAGCTTCAAGGACTATCATGGCTGACAGTGGCACTCAGGAAACTGATATCGTTCATGATATTTCACCATTTGTACAAAAAGCGATAACGGAGCTGGATCATATACTGGATTCCAAAAAATCTTCGATAGAACAAGGTAAGCTGATCAAAGATGAACTGCAACGCCTGCATCAGGAAATGAGTAGCCGTATGGCGTATATCGAATCACTGCTCGATGATTTAAAATAACAGTCTTATGATCAACGAAGTCATTTTAACCTGCGCGGTAAGCGGTGGGCACAACAACCAGGGTAAACATCCGAACTACCCGATCACGCCTGAGCAGATCGCCAATGATTGCATTGATGCGGGCAAAGCAGGCGCAGCAATTGCGCATATTCATGTTCGTGACCCAATCACTGGAATGCGTTCTGGAGATTTGGCACTGTTCCGGGAAGTCGTCGAACGAATTCGCGATTCCGGTAGCGATGTACTCATTAATCTGACCACCAGCGAGGGCGCGCGTTTTAGCCCCGGTGAAGTCGATGCGGCTGTTGGAGGTCCAGGCACCACTTTGATCCAACCCCTGGATCGTCTGAAGCATATCGAAGCACTGATGCCAGATATCTGCACACTCGACGTCGGTACCTTCAATTTCGGTGAAACCATTTTTGTGAATACCCCTGAGCATCTACGCATAATGGCGCGCCGTATTCAGGAATTGGGTGTCAAACCTGAAATAGAAGTTTTCGAACCCGGTCACATCATGTTTGCACGGAGTTTAATTGAGGATGGTTTAATCGATGGCGACCCGATGTTCCAGCTCTGTCTGGGTATTCCCCACGCGTCTCCTGCGACGCCGGAGATTCTAACCGTAATGAAGAACCTGCTACCCGAGAATGCCAACTGGAGTGCTTTTGGTATTTCGCGTTTCGAATTTTCAATCGTCGCACAGGCGGCGAGCCAGAACGGCAACTGCCGAGTTGGACTGGAAGATAATCTCTATTTAAACAAGGGTGAATTCGCCAGTAACCTGCTACTGGTCGAGCGCGCGGTGAGGATCATCCGTGAGGTAGGCCGCGAACCAGCGACAGCAGCCCAGGCGTCGAAAAGACTCGGTATTAATCGCTAAACCATGCCGCTTACCGACGCCGAAATCGAGCAATATCGGAATGATGGCCTTGTCATACCGTCTGATTACCGTTTACCACAAGCGACCCTGCAACGAATCGATCAACTTTATCAGCAGTTGCTCGAAGACAATCAAGCCAATCCGGAATTCTCGGCTGATTTCATACTCGGACCTCATCTGGACGCCAATGGCACGTATGGCATCAAGGGGTGTCCAGAATGGCTGGAATTTGCCAAATTCCCTGAAATACTCGATATGGTCGAGCAGCTCATTGGCAGCGATTTTATACTCTGGGGCATGACCATATTCGGCAAGCCCGCTAAAGTTGGCAAAGCCACACCCTGGCATCAGGACGGTGACTATTACCCAATAGAACCGTTAGAAACCTGCACCGTGTGGATATCACTCGATGGCTCGACACCCGAACAGGGCTGTATGAAATTCATACCGGGTTCGCACAAAAGTCATCAGATATATTCGCATCACTTCGAACACCGCGATGATTACACCCTGGCGCAGGTCATCGACGACAATCAGGTCGATTTATCCCAGGCGCGCGATATTGTACTCGAACCAGGACAAATCTCGTTGCACGATGTCTATCTGGTGCACGGCTCCGGGCCAAACTTGTCGGATCGACGCCGCATGGGCCTGGTGCTTCGTATTATGCCGGCGATCAGTTTTTATAATCATCAAAGCGGAAAGATCAAGGAGGATGCTGGGTCCCCGCATGGCTATTCGAACCGGGCATTATTTCTTTTACGCGGAAAAGATAAGTCAGGGAAAAACGATTTTGTAAGGGGGCATAACTGAATGCTCGAGTCAAAGAATCTCGGATTTATCGGTGTCGGAGATCTGGCCGAATACACCATCAAAGGACTTCGGCGAGGCCGCTACCAGGGTCGAATCATGTTAAGTCCGCGTAATCAGGTCATGTCACAAAAGCTGGCCGCAGACTGGCAGTGCGAAGTCATGGAGAGTAATCAGGCGGTTGTCGATGCCTGCGATCAATTTATCCTGTCGACCCGGCCTGCACATTGCCTCGATGCATTGGCGAGTCTGAAGTTCAGGTCAAATCATCTACTCATCAGTGTTGTTGCTGGAGTTAGTATCGAAAAACTGCGCGAACAAACAGGTGATATGGATGTCCATATCGTACGTGCCATGCCGGTTAATAGTGCACAGGCGGGAGCCAGTCCCACACTAATTTTTCCTCATCATCCTGTAGTTGGTGATTTATTCAATTATTGTGGTAATAGCGTTATTGCAGACAGTGAAGCCGCGTTTGATCAGGGCAGTATTATCGCCTGTGTCTATACCTGGTATTTCGAACTATTTAACGAATTAATCCAGGCCACTAGTAGCCATTTCCTGTCAACCGAATTGGCGTCAGAGCTAGTGCTGGGTATGGCAAAAGGTGCCTCCAGCCTAGCCTTACAGGATAAAGCCAGATCAGCGGGTGAAATCGCCGAAGCAATTGCCACTGACGGCACTTTTTCCAAACTTGGGCTCGATCTGCTCAAAGAGCATGACGCATTCGAGCCCTGGCAACAGGCCTGTCAGTTACTAAGCGATAAGCTCAACCAGACTAGCGACGCTAAATAAATTTAGTTCTATTCTTTATCGGTCGATTTATCTAGCCCTTCGAGCGAACGAATTATATTCGACGAACCTAGTATCGCCGCAGCCCCTTCAAAAGTTCCTGCCTCGGAGCCGATTACCTGCACCATAGGTACTTTGACTATTTTATCGTTTTGTTTGGCAGCTTCGAGAATCTTCTCTAGTGCGGCCAGTTGTAGCGCGGCTCTCTTACCCAGAACTAATGCCTGAGCTTCCTGACCTTTCGCTATTTCGAGTAGCTTGAGTTTTTCGCCTTCACCTAATAATCGCAGTTGTTCCTTGGTGAATTCGGCAGCTTTTTTCTGGATTTCGGCGGCTACCAGTGTTGCCTGCTGGTCTGCAGTCGCGCGTTCACGCTCAACTTTAATACGTTCTCGCTGTGCATCCTGTTCCTTTTTGTAAGTCGCCTGTAACTGGATTGCCAGCTGCTCACGAAGTGTTGCTACTAGCAGCTCCGGCGGAATCGCAGGTTCGCCCATTCTCACTTCCTGAATAGTAACACCTGCCTTGAGCCCTTCTGGCACGATGGCCTTTTCGACCGCGGCGACAATTTCCGCACGCTTCTCGATAAAGTCGAGCACCTTTCGTCCGGGCTGACCACCGATGGTGCGCAAAATATCCCGAATCGCAGGGGTAATAATATTATCTTCCACCTGTACAAGACCACCGACCGAAGCGACAACCTTGGCAGCGTGAGCCGGATTAACCGCAACAACAATGCGCATATCGACCGGCACGGTCCAACCTTCGACACGTACATTAATCGCTTTGTCTGCGGCATTAGGTGGTACGGCAATTTTTTCGGAAATTTCCTGCTGAGTTATTTTGCCTTCGTCAGATACCGTTAGATTAATCCGTCTGGCGGTATAACCGCCTTTGTACACCCAGGTCTGTAGTCGGGTTGGAATAATTGTTGTAACAAATGCTTTTTCATTTAAGTAATAACGCCCTGGCGGGATGGGTAACTCCCAGACACCGACACAACCTTTCGGCACCAGCGGTAATGCGACCGTATTATCCGCAGTGCCAACCGTAATTGACGGATTAGGGCATTCCCCAATAGATGTTTTGACATTACTTCGAATAACCGCGACATGACCGGTCGGAACATCAGTTGCGGGCAACTTTTTAAGTCTGAATAAGTAGGGGTTAATTCGGTACTTGCCTGGTTTAAGCACGTTGAATTGAGGACCTTTCTGACCACCATTTTCCAGGAAGTAAGTGGCATCGAGCATTTTATCCTCCTCGCCATCAGTCCAGGGATTTGCCAAATAATCGCCCTCGTCAATTGACCTTCCATCAGTAGTCAGGATTAGTCCATATTGCCCTTCGGGTATTTCCTGCACCGGGAAATATTCCACATCGTACAGGACGCGTACGAATAATTTAAGATGAAATCCGGGGCCAAGAATTTCAGCCTGTGGGCCTTTTTGTCCATCCAGAGCAATGATCCGCCCCGACGGCAAATTATCGCCAAGGTAGATCCGTTTCAACGCACCAATCTCGTTACCATCGACAATCACAAATGAGCGCGATAAAAACCCAATTAAAGCGAATATAACTAACGAGCCTTTTAAAATGCGGTCATACAGAGGGCGACTAAATAATGATCTTTTAGCGAGTACGGCGGCGGCTATCAAAGCGGCTACGGATAAAAATACCATTAACATGAATTTTGACTCCTTTTTGTTTTATTCGACGTCATTGCTAGCATTATGCCTTATTAGGGGAGCCACCAATTTGGATTCGAATTTGCTTCATTTCTGAAACCCAGAGATTATACTGTTTTGCAAACAACAGCTAAACCTGAATCATGCAGAAACTCAGTTTCATTCGCTGGCATGAAGGTGAATATATGAATTCCAAGGAAACCTGCATATATCTGGGACAACCGTTGGCCGACTATGGCTTTAAGGATGGCCATCCTTTCGGCCCGCAGCGACACGATGTATTTCAGGCCGAGCTACTTCGACAGGGGCTGGATCAACACCTCGTTATTCAGGAACCCGTGATGGCAGCGCCTGATAGTATCGAGTTATTCCATACCACCGATTACATCGAGAAAGTACAGGATTTTTCAAAATTCGGAACAGGGTTTCTTGATGGCGGTGACACGCCCTCCTTCATCGGCATGTACGAAGCCGCCGGTCACGTCAGCGGTTCGGTCATGGATGCTATAGATAGAATTATGAAAGGTGAATTTCGTCGTGCCTTCTCTCCTATCGCCGGATTACATCATGCGCGTCGAGACATAGCCGCCGGTTTTTGTGTATTCAATGACTGTGGTATCGCCATCGAATACCTGCGCGCTCAATACGGCATAAAACGCGTTGCTTATATTGACATCGATGCCCATCACGGCGATGGCGTGTTTTACAGTTTTGAAGACGACCCCGATTTACTATTCGCCGATATCCATCAGGATGGCCGTACTTTATATCCGGGTACGGGATTTGTAGAAGAAACAGGCAAAGGCTCCGCAGAAGGTACTAAACTAAATATACCAGTACCGCCATATGCCGATGATGCCGTATTCCAGTCGGTCTGGCCGCAGGTTGAGGCCTATCTCGAAGCAGGTCAACCTGAATTTATTTTACTACAATGCGGTGCAGATAGTATCGAAGGTGATCCGATTACCAATATGGCATTCAGTCCAGCATCACACGCTCATGCTGCCAAACGCTTACGCGACATTGCCGATCGTCACTGCCAGGGACGTATGCTGGGTATGGGAGGTGGTGGATATAATCACGATAATATTGCTCGTGGCTGGACTGCCGTGGTTAATTCTATGGTTAGTGTCGGTTGAACCATAACTTGACAGTGCCATGCTGTTGCTTCGTTTGGTTATTTTTTAACTCTTTAGTTATTTCAACCTAACATGGGAGTTTTTGACCATTCGGCTGGGGGGAAGCCGACGTTATGATATTTCGTCGGCTGAACGCCGGGCCTCAGCTGCTTTTGAATTCACATAGGTGAGTTCAACTTTCTGATAATCAGCATAGATGTTGCGCAAGTAAGACTGAGGTTGATTCGGGCAAGGGATGTCATCGTTAAGAAATCGAATGGTTGAGGTCGGC
Organism: Gammaproteobacteria bacterium; assembly: GCA_030595795.1. GTDB lineage: Bacteria > Pseudomonadota > Gammaproteobacteria. The sequence continues at coordinate 432 of JAUVCH010000024.1, read as the reverse complement.
AGCACCATGTCTTCAGGCATGCCATACCATCCACTTTCGGTCATAGGCAAAACTCCCTTGTGGGTTTGCCTTTCAAGGACGGACTGGCCATGGCTCACGGCGCGCCGGTAGGCGACCAGGTCTAGCCGGATTTCCCCGCGCATTCGGTATCGTTCCCATCTGAAAGGCCATGGCTGTGGGCGGTCGTAGGAGACACCCAGATACGCACTGTTCTCGCTTACTTCCACGAAATATCCGTGGCGCTTACCGCGATCGGAGATGCCTTTGACGACCGAAATCCAGGTTGACTGGTCGTCTAACAAGAATGAGATATCGACATCGTCTTCCCAGGCCAGCAGGTTGCCATTTTCTCGTACAGCGCCCAGAAGAGTTCCACCTTCCAGCCAGTGGACGGTCCCCATATCTGCGAGACAGGAAGAAACGAAGTAGGCG
>JAUVCH010000061.1 GCA_030595795.1 Gammaproteobacteria bacterium | reverse complement strand
GCCTTTATCGATGATCAAAATATCGCGTCCGTCGCCTTTACCCTGTGCCTTTAATTGCTGCGCCAGGTGGTAGCCCGTGCTCAGGCCATGGATGCCCGCGCCTACGATTAAATACTTTACCTTCGTTGGTATTGCCATTGGTCACCTTCTCGATGTTAGGTTATTAAACCGCTGCAAGTCTTATGACTAACACGGAAAATCAATGGCAAAAGAATATACGAAAGCGAAATGCTCTCTATGAACTAGAACGACCAATCAAAATAAATTTACGACATGATTAAATATCGTACGATTTTGTACTCAGGTTACGATAGCCCCACCATCAACATCAACAATAGTCCCAGTAACAAATTGATTTTCAAGCAAAAACACAACAGCTGAAGCCACTTCTTCGGGCTTACCGGCTCTTGGGATCAAATTATTCTTCGTCGTATCACTAAAATAATCTTGCCGTGCTTCACCTTCCATTGGAAACATCGGTGTATCGACCAAGCCTGGACTGACACCATTGATACGAACTGGCGCAATTTCATTCGCCGCCATTTTAATGAAGCCTTCGACTGCATTACCAACCGTACCGATAGCAAGCACACCGGGGCGCCATTTTCGCGCTGGGTAACCACTGAGTAATACGATCGCACCGCCTTTCGCCATCTTCGGAGTACCGAGTCGTACGGTGTTTACATAACCCCAGAGTTTGGCAAACGATCCCTGGAAACCATCGAGATCCATTTCCAGGAAGGGACCTATTGCTCGTGCGCCACCCGTAGCCGCGTTGACCAGGAAATCGAACCCTGCATGTTTTTCGAACAGGCTTTCGAGTGCCTCTCTATCGAGCACATCGGCTATTTCGATAGTCATACCTTCATTACCTTCGCCGAGCGAACCGCGTCGACTGACAGCCACTACCTCGGCTCCCGCCTCGGCCAGTATTTTGGCAGTTTCGAGACCGATACCGGATGTACCGCCAAAAACAATTGCTTTTTTACCGTTCAGATTCGACATTAATTACCTCTTAATTTGTCTAAATTAAATAATCCCTGATTCCAGGCTCGCGGCCATTAACATGCCAAGCTCTTCGCATTGCCCTATAAATTCATCGCAATATTCGCCATGTAATATGATTGTATCCTGCACTGGCTTCCATTTCAGGCCAGACGTAATTTTACCCACCGCGATTTTCGTCCCGGTGCCATCGAGGCCTGCACGAATATAAAGCGCAAACGGCAATGCCTCGGTCTTTTCAAGACAGGGGTAGTAAATTCGATCAAAAAAATCTTTCAACGCCCCGCTCATATAACCAAAATTTTCAGTCGTACCCAGTATAATCGCATCCGCCCATAGCACGTCTTCTGAACCCGCCTCTAGCGGAGGCAAGTAACGTACTTCGACGCCGTCGATATCCTCGTGTTGCGCGCCTCGCAAGATTGCATCGACCAACGCCTGGGTATTCGGCGAAGGGTTATGCGCGACTATAAGCAGCTTTTTTTGATCAGACATTCTGTAATAATAAATGCAGCGGTAAATTTTGGGTAGTGTTTAACCCGCTCGTCATTATACTTATTAACTCGTTCCAACCTTATAAGGCAAGTCCATGTCCGACCAACCCCACGGTAACCTCACCATCCGCACGCTCGCGATGCCGGCCGATTCGAACCCATCCGGAGATATTTTCGGTGGCTGGGTCTTATCTCAAATGGATATAGCCGGCGGTATCTGCTCGCGTGATCGTGTGGGTGGTCGAACCGTAACCGTCTCACTCGACCGCATGAGTTTTATTCAGCCGGTAAAAATCGGCGACGTACTTTGTGTTTATACCGAAGTCGTAGGTATCGGCAATACTTCGATAGAAATACACGTCGAAGCCTGGGCGCAGGGAGACCGCTCTCATACAAAAATCAAGGTCACCGAAGCCAAGTTTAAATTTGTGGCGCTCGACGACAGTGGGCGGCCGACACCGGTCAGCAAATAGCTTAGGGATTGACTAACCAGCCACTAGCGTCCAAATACTCCGGCCGAAAATAACAAATCATACGCCCGTCAGCGCTCGCGACGGCACCGTTCTGCCAGGGCGCAACGCCATGCACAGCGAGTCGATGGATGAGATAAGCCTCGCCTGGACGAGCTACAATTGGCACACGATTACATTGTTCGAATACCTGCTGGCGAACCGCGTGATAGCTTTCGGTAATATCTTCGTCTCCCCATTCCTCAGGTGAGAGGCCCTTAAAGCGCTCGGTCAAGGCGTGACGCACCAATTCGTGTGAGCCTTCCCAGATCACAGCAGGTGATGCCTTTTCATCGTATTCAACCATCGGAATGCCGAGGATAAAGCCATGATGTTCACGCAAATGTCGCCTGCGCGATACGCCTTCGGGTAATAAGCCATCGACATGAGCGGCATCGCGGCGACTCCGATACTGGAAGGCCTTTTCCGACTCTGACTCCTTCGGCTGCGGATACCCCGGATAAAATACCGACACCTGCGCTGCATCCCAGTCGAAGTGGTCGGCACAAATTTCCTGGCGGATAAAATCGACAGCCTCTCCCTGCAACTCGGGACCAGTGCCGACCGAGCTGTCGGGCCGATTCGGCAAGGCATTCACACCCAAAAACCAGGTTCCAGCACAGCGTAACCATTGGGAATGCTCTTCTGCTACAACCGCTTTACGGGCAAGAGGCAAAGCCGAATCAACCCAGGCTGCGACGCCTCCGTCGTATTCGAACCGACACCAGCCGCGCTCGGATAATAATTTTCTGTTATCGTCGTGATTGCGCATACAGGGCCGGATGCTATCATGAATTGACGGTATTAAACCTACGCAGCCTAACAGTGGAGTATTTCTATGAAAGACAGCTTAGAGTCGAAGATTGCTAATCTTCGATGCTGGAATTCCGAAGTAGTGATTGAACCGCTCAGTGGCGGCATGACTAACCATAATTTTAAAGTGCTCGATGGGGATCAGGCCTTTGTCGTGAGAATCGGCAGTGACGACCCGGTGCATTTGATATCTCGTCGGAACGAAGCTGCCGCTAGCCAGGCAGCCTACGAAATAGGCGCGTCACCTGAACTAGTTTATCGGGAACCCGGCGTACTCGTCATACGCTTTATTGAAGGCCAGGTATTCCAGGAAATCGATGTGGCGAATAACGCCAACCTGCCTCGCATCATTGAGCTGCTGCAACACTTTCATCATCAAACCCCGAAGCATTTTCACGAAGTCCCTATGATGTTCTGGGTATTCCAGGTTTTACGCCACTATCGGCACTTACTGGAGACAGGAAATAGCCAGCACCGAGACCGCCTGCCCGAATTATCGGATATCGCTACCGGACTGGAGAAGTCGGTAGGGCCGGTCGATATCGTATTTGGCCATAACGATTTACTCGCCGCCAACTTCATCGACGATGGTGAGAAATTATGGTTAATCGATTTTGATTATGCCGGTTTCAATAGCCCTCTGTTTGATCTGTCCAATCTGGCATCGAACAACGAGCTTAGTCAGGATCAGGAATTATTTCTGCTCGAAACCTATTTCGGTCATTCTTTTAATTGTAAACAATGGCGAAGTTATTATGCGATGAAATGCGCATCTTTGTTACGCGAAACCATGTGGTCGATGGTAGCGGAAATTCACTCCGAATTAGAGGTTGATTTCGTTGAGTATACGAGTAAGAATCTCGAACGCTTCGAACAGGCTTACAAAATTTTTTTAAACGATTATTAATCATTTTTCGCGATGGCGAGCCTGTCAAGGACGTAACCGCTACCCGGTGATTTGATTGAATATTATAAAAGGTAACCCATGAAACTAGACATCGATTTCGTCCGCACGCAATTTTCGCAATTAGACGACGACCCAGAATTTATATTCGCCGCCAACGCCGGTGGCAGCTACGTTTGCAATCAGGTTAATGACCTGATGGAGCACTACAACCGTCATACTCGCGTGCAACCTTACTCTCGATTCAGTTCTTCCAATGATGCAGGTAAAGCCATGGATCGAGCCAAACAGCTCTGGGCCGATGCGCTAAATATTGAATTATCTGAACTCACCTTCGGACCCTCGACCTCGATTAATACTTACGTCATGGCGCAGGCGATTGGTGCCAACTGGAAATCGGGTGACGAGATTATTGTCACCAATCAGGATCATGAAGCGAATAGCGGCGTCTGGCGACGTAAGGCGAAAGAGAAAGGCGTTACCATTCGGCAATGGGGTGTTGATCTGGTAACCGGTTTACTCGATATCGATAGTCTCCTACCGCTCATAAACGCCAACACGCGCTGGGTATTCTTCACCCACTGTTCAAATATAGTCGGTACTGCTAACCCTGTAGCCGAAATCACCAAAGCGATCAAAGCGAATAGCAATGCAAAGGTGTTTGTAGATGCGGTAGCCTACGCGCCACACCATATTTGCGACCTGAAAGCACTGGGCGTCGATGGCTATGCATTCAGCCTGTACAAAGTATTCGGCCCACACCAGGGCCTGCTTTACGTCAACCGCGAAGTCACCGACGATCTTACTTCGCAGGCACATTACTTCAACACCGGAAGCCCAGGCTACGACTACAACCCGGCTGGCCCTCAGCATGCACAGATTGCCGCCTGCGCTGGAGTCATCGATTACTTCAACGACTTACATCGGCATCACTTTGGCAACTCGGCCGCCAAACTGGCGGAAAAAATGAACGACTTGCATGACCTGATTCAAGCGTATGAGAATCAACTGGGCGCCTCGATAATCGACTTCCTCAGCAACCATGCTGACATTCAACTGATTGGCAAAACCCATACCAACGATAACGACCGCGCACCAACTATCGCCTTTAAGCCGCTTCGCCAAAGCTCAGAATCACTCGTGCATGCCTTGCAAGACAATGGGATTGGTACCGAAAATGGAAATTTTTATGCCCATCGATTGATTACCGATTTGGGTATCGATCCGGAGGATGGCGTCGTTCGATTGTCATTAGTGCACTACAACCGGCAGGCTGATGTGGACAGGATTCTCGTCGAACTGGATCGAGCGTTGAATTAACTTTAAAAGGTGTCGCACCTGATACGAAAACATTAAACCGAAAGAGGACTTTACCAATGACTGATACTAGTAAAGCAAGAGCAATAGGCTTCAACCACGTCGCCCTGGAAGTAGGTGATATCGAAGAAGCCCTGGCTTTCTACGGCAACCTTTTCGAATTCGAAATGCGTAGTAAGAGCGATGAAATGGCATTTATCGATCTGGGTGACCAATTCCTGGCATTGCAGAAAGGGCATCGACAGGAACCAGATGACGAGCGCCATTTTGGCCTGGTGGTATCGGATCAGGACAAAGTTCGTAGCGCATTAGTGGCGCATGAAATAAAAATATTACCTGGACCCTTCCTCGATTTTCTCGATCCCTGGGGTAACCGTTTCGAAATTGTCGGCTACGACGATATTCAGTTCAGCAAGATACCGTCTGTGTTACGAGGTATGGGCCTGGAGAATTTGGAGAAAACTGAATCGGCCATTGAGGAACTCCGCGACAAGGGTATGGCGCCTGATTAGCTGTCTATTGCTCATTAGAGCTAATCCGTTCCTGGCACCTCAGCCGAAGTCTCAAATTCCCCAGTACCCAAAGCCGCAAAAGCAAACCAGATTAGACTGGCGATACCCCAGGACAGACCGACGACGACACCAGCATCTAGTATGCCACGCCAGGGCTGGCTAATTTGATTAAAGATTATAATCAGGGCAACTATTCCTAACGTCATCCCATAGGCGATGATTAGTCGTCGACGTGTCGCATGAAAATATCCCATGCAAAATAACGGCGCGGCTAATATATGAGCTGATCCTGGATTATATTTCAGGTACCTGGCACGCGCTGCTACCCGTGGGGAAAAACCTTTCTGGAACCCCTTATAGCCTTCGCTATGTGCCATAAATGCGATGTTGCCAAATAACACCAACCAGTGATACCACTGAAAGGGAAAAGTAAAAGCATCGACTGTGATAATCGTTAGTCGATAGACAGCAAACGATAGCAACATGCTAACACCGGCCACACCCCAAAAAGCACCGAGGCGACCGACCAGGCTCACCTTGTTAGAGCGATTTTCACTAACCATTGAATATTTCTCGAAGAAAGAATTTTTTGTATGCCCGTAAAACGAACTGATTTAATATACAACTTTCTGCTCGCTGTGAAAAATAAATATGGATTCAACATCACCACAAACCATTCCGCAGAACTGGTATAGCGACGATGCAATTTTCAAACTCGAAAGAAAGCACATCTTCCACAAGCACTGGTGGATGGTAGCGCACGCCGAGCAGCTTGCGGAAAATGGTGACTATGTTGCCACCACTCTGGCCGAATGGCCAATTGTCATCATTCGCGATCAGCAGGGAGAGTTGCGCGGCTTTCATAATGTTTGCCGTCATCGCGCTGGCCCCTTGCTGCGTGACGGCGTCGGCAACTGTCGTCAATTTACCTGCCGCTACCACGCCTGGCGTTACGACAGTTCTGGCAATTTACTAAAGACACCGGGATTGAAAGCCGACGAAGAAATTGATTACTCAAAATTCTCGTTATTTCCAATCCAGGTGTCTAGCTGGAACCAGATGGTTTTTGTCTGCCTCGACGATGCTACACCTGATTTAACCACCTGGCTTGGCGATATTGTTGATATTGCCGAGCAATACCCTAACAACACTTCGATGTCGTTTCTTGGTGCCGTGGAAAAACCCGGCTCGGTTAACTGGAAGGCCTACGGTGACAATTCCTGCGAGGGCTACCACGTCGGTATGGTGCATAAAAACCTAGGTGCTTCGATGCAACGCGAGACGGTAGAAATCGACGCTTACGAAATAGGTGAATTTATCGGCTTCGACGTCAAATACGAGGCCACCGGCGGTGATCAGACGCGCGACGGTAAGGGTTTCTGGATTTATAAATTCCCCGGTCTGTTATTACATTTCGCCGAATACAGTTTCAATGCTGAATCCGTCATACCACTGTCGGCTAATAGCATTGAGTTGCGTCGCTGGTTCTGGGTAGACCGCGAAGAAGCAGAAAGACGCGGCATTAATCCGGAAGAAATGCAGGCCGGTTCAGAATGCGTGATGGACGAAGATATGGAAATCTGCCAACTGGTGCAACGCAATCTGAATACTGGCGTTTATCAAAGCGGACATTTATCGCCACGCGAGGAAGTCGGCACGATTTACTTTCAGAAGCTGGTGCGGAAGGCGTTACAACCACATCTATCCAGGAGTCTGTCTGGAGGTCATAAATGGGCCCGATAGCAGAGACCAGGCCGCTGCCGGCATAAATAAGATACCCTCTATTCGTTAATCCCTTGCCTACTTTGTCGCTTTCGCTTGAAGATAAACAAACCGCTGGCGGCGATAACAATAGCACCGAACCAGGTGGTCAGTACCGGCACTTCACCCCAGAACAAATAACCGATCATTGCAGCGAAAATCATCGCCATATATTCAAACGGTGCCAGCAAGCTCGCTTCGGCATAGCGAAAGGAAATCGTCAATAACCATTGTTGTCCGCAGCACAACAGGCCGAATACGAATAGCATCAACCAATCGATGCCTACCGGCATGACTGCAGCACTAAACAACACCCACACCAGACAGATCATCGTCCCGGTGCTATTGTAATATATGCCAACCGTCGCCGATTTCTCGCTACTGCTGAGTCTCCTAAGCCAGATAGCCACCATTGCCGCGGTAACTGCTGAACCTGCGCCTGCCGCGACACCGATATTCCAGCCCGCACCACCCGGTTGGGCGATCAACAGGACGCCGATAAAACCTGCGATGACTGCAAGCCAGCGCCTCAGCCCGATGGTTTCCTGGAGGATAAATATAGATAACACGGTAATGAAAATAGGTGCCGCATAAGACAAAGCCGTGGCATCGGCGAGTGGGATTCTAGTGAGCGCAAAATAAAATAACGCCAAACTGCTAACGCCCGATAGACTACGAATCGCATGATCTAGCGGACGACTGGTTCGCAGGCCTGATAACCCATAGGTAGACGCTAATACTATCCAGAACATGAGTGCGGCCGCAATAAAGCGAACTAGCAGTAGCTCGCTGAGCGGGTAGGTTACTGATAAATGTTTTACCATGGCGCTTAACAAGGTCATTATGAATAAATTACCGACGAAGGTAACAATACCCAGGGCTGGATAATCACGTCGTTCGGATAGACTGGCGCTTGCAGAATTCATATAAAGCAGGTTTAAATTCATTCATGCAACTATATCAGGAACCCCGCTAATGTCCGCGATAAAAACAACATGTATCGGCGCCTACCCGAAACCAGAATACGTTCCCATCATCGACTGGTTCGACAGTAGCGAAGGCGATCAGAACATGGCCGCCACGCGCGCGACGCTAAGCTACCAACAACGACTGGAAGAGGCCGGTGAAGAAGCCGAAGCTCTGTTTACCAGGGCTGCGGCCGAAGTAATCGCCGATCAAATCGAATGTGGTATCGACATTCCTACTGACGGTGAAGTACGTCGGGAAAATTATATTCACTATCATTGCCGTCACTTCGATGGCATCGACTTCGAGAACCTGACCCGCGTCCTCGCCCGTGATGCTGCGGTCTATATGGAGCTACCGACTATCGCATCGGCAATTAGCGTCAAATCCGACCATTTCCTGCCGCATGATTTCAAGGCTGCGCAGGCCTGTACCGACCGACCGATTAAAGTCACTGTACCCGGCCCGATTACTATTGCTGATACCACAGCCGATACGCATTACTTCGACAAACGGGCTTTATGCCGGGATCTAGCGAATGCGATTAATTATGAAGTCCGGGCCCTGTCCGAAGCCGGTTGCCGTTACATTCAAATCGACGAACCCCTGTTTGCACGCAAGCCGGATGAAGCGCTGGCGTTCGGTATCGAAAACCTGGAGCGCTGTTTTCACGGTATCGAAAAACATACCACTACAGTGATGCACATGTGCTGCGGCTACCCCAGCTTTCTCGACGAAGAGGATTATCACAAAGCTGATCGAGAGGTATATTTGCGGCTCGCGCAAACTCTCGACGATTCGATTATCCAACAGGTATCTATCGAAGACGCACATCAGCACAATGATCTGGCGCTGCTGGAACTTTTCCAGCAAACCAGCGTTATCTTCGGCAGCCTTGCAATCGCCAATAGCCATGTCGAGAGTGTTGATCAAATTCGCGATCGGCTACGTGCTGCATTAGAGCATATCGATGCCGAACGACTAATCGCGGCACCCGATTGCGGACTGGGTTTACTCGGACGGGAACTTGCTATGCAGAAATTGAAAAATATGTGTGAAGCGGCGGCGAGCTTGTAGCCACAGATCAGTCAATAAAAAGGGCGCCTTAACAGCGCCCTTCGATTATTGCCGATGTTTAATTAAGGCCTGATGTAAGCATAGCCCTGCTGCTGCAGTTCCATAATTCGGGCCACACCTGCTGTCACCTGCCCGACTCCTTCGAGCAACTCTGGCATCTTGCCGCTCTTCTTAGCCACCTTTTTCATCGTATTACCACAGGCGCTGAACGTAATATCCTGCATTGCCAAACTACTGACGCGTGAAGCCTGTCCGCTCTTGCTGGTTAAAAGCCCCAGCCCAGGCCCATAAGCCACAATTTCAATTTCGATATTATCGATACCATACATTTTTTGCATATTAACCGCATTGTTCAGCGCTATTTTCTGGGTACGTGGATCGTCGGTGCTGACCTGAATGACTATTTTGTTTTTGGTATGTGAGTCGGCGTTGGATACTGCTGAAAATGCCAGTAACGCAGCCAAAACTATCGTCGAAAATACTTTATTCTTTATCATCGTTTTTATACTCCTCAAGTTATTTAGAATGTATTCGGGGCTATTGGAGTCTACTACCAGTCAATTAGTTCAGATATATCCCAATTGACACAGTAGCCAGGTAGCGACGGAGTCGTTGGTTTTTTTAACTCGTCGTATCTGGCTACTGGAAATTAATGCCTCGTATAAGCATACTCCTTCATACCAACAATCAAATAAATCGGAACCGCCATGGCTAGCACCGCTAAACTGCCCGACGAAAAATTATCCGCGCTAATCAAAAAACTGGGGGTTATCCTAGGGAACCGCGTTTCCGTGAACGAAAGCCTTCGCGAACAGCACGGTCATGGTGAATCCTGGCATCCCTGCCAAATGCCCGATGTAGTCTGTTTTGCTAAATCTACCGACGAAGTCTCGCAAATAATAAAGCTCTGTGCCGAATCCAGAACGCCTGTGATTGCCTACGGTACCGGCACTTCGCTAGAAGGACAGGTGCAGGCAATCAAGGGCGGCATCTGTATCGACCTGAGCCAGATGGATGCAATTATCGAAGTGAATAATGATGATCTCGATTGCCGCGTCGAAGCCGGGGTAACACGACGACAACTAAACCAGTACCTGCGCGATACCGGATTGTTTTTCCCGGTCGATCCAGGCGCAGATGCCTCGATTGGGGGTATGAGCGCGACACGAGCCTCGGGCACCAATGCGGTCAAATACGGCACCATGCGCGAAAACGTGCTCGGGCTCACGGTAGTCACTGCAAATGGTGATATCGTGAAAACCGGCACCCGGGCACGCAAATCGTCAGCTGGTTACGATTTAACCAAACTTTTTGTTGGCTCAGAGGGCACCCTGGGTATTATCACCGAAATTCAGCTACGTCTTTACGGATTAGCCGAAGCCATGTCTGCCGCCATAGTTAACTTTCCCGATGTTCGTTCTGCGGCCGAAGCTACCATGTTAACCATACAAATGGGGATTCCTGTCGCCCGAATTGAATTGCTCGACACCGCTTACATGAAAGCGCTGAATAACTATAGCAAAACTGACTATCCCGAACTCGACACCTTATTTCTAGAGTTCCACGGCACTACAGCTGGAGTCGCCGAGCAGGTTAAATTATTCGAGGAAATCTCGTCCGATTTTAGCGCCAGTGGCTTCCAGTGGGCCGACAAAGAGGAAGATCGCCAACGCCTCTGGCGGGCTCGTCACGACGCTTACTATGCTGGCCTTGCGGTGATTCCCGGCAGTCGCGGTTATGTCACTGACGTTTGCGTACCGATTTCGCAGCTGGCTAAGTGCATTGTTGATACCCAGAACGATATCGCAGAACACGGTTTATTTGCGCCGATTGTGGGCCACGTCGGCGATGGCAACTTCCATGCCACGGTATTTCTCGATCCCGATGACAAATTCATGTTCGAAAAGGCTCTGGCGTTTGATAAACGATTGGTGAATCGAGCGCTAGCGATGGGCGGAACTTGCACTGGCGAGCACGGTATCGGCATGGGTAAGTTAAAACACATGCGCCACGAGCACGGCGATGCAGCCGTCGATTTAATGCGCACCATCAAGCTGGCACTCGATCCGCATAATATTATGAATCCGGGTAAAGTGGTTGATTGTTAGGTTTCGAGTGCTAACCTGGCAATATGCTTTTTTAACTGCGGAAAAAATTCAATAAAAACCGTTTCGATATTTTCCTGATTAGCCAAAATATCCTCAATCGCATTGTCAAAATTGTTTTCAAATCGAATGCGGCTAGCGATGCGGTCCAGCGCATGAGCCACCGAATCAATTTCCAGGTAGGAGCCGAACCAGTTGTATTCGATCATTCTCTGAGTGGTTGAACGCATCCGTAGGTTTGGCATGATCGTTTGACCGTCCGTCATGCGTCGGTAATAAGTCTCGATCACAATATCGAGTGGCCTCTCGTCAAATCTTTGCCAGTGTTTCATGAGCAAGTGGTCAAAATAAACATCAAGCGCAATACCGGCAAAACGCCGACGCTTCGGAGTGAATGCCTCCTTCAACTCCTGAATCGCTGGGTGCGAATCGGTAAAGCGGTCAACCGCACGATGATTGCTTAAACCTGCGTCTATGCCCGCCGCTAAAGCTGTCCGATCAACGCCTTTGGCAAAATCACCCAGTAAGTTACCAACCGTCGACTCGATGGTCGGCTGGGCTAACACCAGATGCGCAAAATAATTCATTATTCTCGACCGTGAGGAGCCCGACTACAAGCTATAATCGCAGTTACTCAATTACTAACAACTGCTTTAATTCTTCCAGGCTATCCTGATAGTTTTGATTATCCGGCGCAAGCTGGATAGCTTGACTAATCGCCGCCATCGAGGCTTCTTTTTTCCCCAACCTGGCCTCGGCGTAGGCTAGATTATTCCATAATTGATGGCTTGCCGGGGATAAAACCAGCCCCTGCTGGTAAGCCCGAGCAGACATGACGAAATTATCGAGTACATAGGCTGTATTGCCTAAACCAGTTTGCGCCAACAGGTTATCTGGCCAGCGTTTGGCGGCTGTGCCGTAGGCCTTATTTGCTGACTCAATATGCCCAGTTTGCTCCAGGTCGAGCGTCGCCTGTAGATAGCGTTTCGCACTGGCGGTAACCGGAATCTGGTCTGGTGGCACAATGATCAAAGCCCAATAATCTGATCGCTGCCAGGTGCGTTCGAAGACATCAAAGGGTCGCACCAGCCTTTTTTCTGTACCAGAGCGCAACACAATCGACTGGGTTTCGATATCGTAACCGACCACCACGGCATAATGCCAGAAAGTGTAATTGTCGAGACCAAGGTTTTGTAACACAAGAACGGGATTGCCTGCATCGACTTCGCGCAACAGCGACTCAAGCTTGCCATCGAGTTGTACCGGCAACAGTTCAAAGCGCCGACTGGCGGCGACTACCTCTATCTGTAAGGAACCTTGCAGGCCAGGGGTATACATCATCGGTACCAGATCGTCGGGTATCACCGGGATATCCTGAGATTGCATGATGGTCGCGAGTGCCGCTGGCCCGCAATAATATTCGGTTTGCGAAAAGAAAGGCGTGTCCACTAGCTCGCGTTGCAGGCTAATGTCGGGCGGATTCTGTCGAAGATTGAGAGTTTGCAGCGGGGTAGTACAGGCCCCAAGTAACCCCATACACAAAAACGCGCCCCATAAGCGGAGGGCGCATTTTGGGGTCAAACGGATTTTAATTTGATTTAGACGCGGGCCGGATAAACGGGAATACATCGGTATAACCAGCCAGATCTGTAATCATTAACACGAGAGCTACGAAGACGACAGCACCGAGTGCACCAGCACCGGCAGGCATTTCTTCGAAACGCTGATGCACCTGTTCGACTTGCTGATCGCTCAAGCTAGCGACACGTAGGACTGCGTCTTCTGTTTCGACCCCATTCGCTTCAAGCTGTTGCTGTATCCAGCCTCTTTGTGTGGCAATTTCGCTTGATGGGCTGTTCATACCCAGTATTTCAGCCGTGCCTAGCATGCCTGCCTGGGCTGGGAGTCCAACAAGCAAGGAGGCCATAACGATGGCTGAAATTACGGTTAGCTTTCTCAATATTCTGGCTAAAATCATGAAGTATTCTCCTCTTGTTATAAACCTCTCAGAGCCTACCACTTAGCTAACGGCAGTTCTACTAACAGAGGATAGAAATTTGTCTCCATAATAAAGGCTTAACCTAACTTTGCGCCATTTGGCACAGGGCTATCGGGCCTGGCTAGCACCACCGCACCATCATCCCGGTAGAACCCCGTAACCAGACATTCGGAGCGCATTGGGCCGATTTGTTTTGACGGGAAATTTACCACGCCAACCACTTGCGTACCGATCAATGCTTCCTTCTGGTACAGGTCGGTTATTTGTGCGCTGGACTTTTTGACACCGATTTCGTCACCAAAATCGACCTTCAATATATAGGCTGGTTTGCGTGCTTTGGGGAAATCCTCGACTTCGACAATAGTGCCGATGCGTAATTCGACTTTATCAAAGTCCGACCAACTAATTGTTTCCATGGTTTTGCTCATGTGAATTCCTCACGAATACTGTCGCTATGCTCGCCCAGTGAAGGTACATAGGCAAGTGGGGTTTCGTGGTTCGAACGTATCGCCGCCACCGCCGCAACTTCAACTTCACCAGCAGCTGTACCGACCTTGCAACGGCGTAATTGAGGATGACTGGATAAACCACTGACATCGTTTAGTCGGCCGAATGCGATACCAGCCTGTTCGAGCTTTTCGATGACTGCCGACTGATCCAGCTGCGAAAATACAGCATTAATCAATTCGTCAACATAATTTCGGTTAGCGACGCGTTGTTGGTTGGATCGCAATCTCTCATCGTCGAGCAACTCGGGTCGCCCAAGAACTTCACTACAAAAGTTTGTCCATTCGCGCTCGTTTTGGATCGCCATCACTATGCTCAGGCCATCGGCACAATCGTATGAGCCGTAGGGGCTGATGGTGGCATGATTGATACCCACTCGCGGTTGAATGGTGTTGGCGTAATCGTAATGCAGTAAGGGCACCGCCATCCATTCGGCCATGCCATCAAACAGCGATACGTTGATCGTGCAGCCTTCGCCGCTGTGCTGGCGTTCGATCAAGCCTTCTAAAATTGCCGTATAGGCCTGCTGACCGCAGTTAATATCGCAAATCGAAAACCCCACTCGCCCCGGCGCTTCGGGTGTTCCGGTAATCGACGCCAGGCCGGTTTCGCACTGTACTAGCAGATCGTATGCCTTCATATTTCGGTATTCTCCCTGCTCACCATAGCCCGATATATTGCAACAAATCAGTTTTGGATGACGTTCACGTAAAGCCTTCACACCAAACCCAGAGCGCTCTGCGGCACCAGGGGCGAGGTTTTGGATAAAGACATCGGCATCGGCCAGAATGCGATGCAGTAATTCGGCATCCGCAGCATCTTTTATATTCAACATCAAAGATTCCTTGCCGCGATTTAGCCAGATAAAATAAGCTGACTCACCATTCACCACGCTGTCGTAACCACGCGCGAAATCACCCTCTTCGCGTTCGATTTTAATCACGCGGGCACCTGCTTCGGCAAGGCGTCCCGAACAAAAAGGCGCGGCGACTGCCTGCTCCAGGGTTACAACGAGAACATCTTTTAGATTCAACATAAGCATAACTGGGTTAGATTTAATAAAACAAGTTTAAGCTCAGCGACGAGGAAATCACAAATCATGTGCGTCGACATCGACCATCCACTTTACCGAGTGTGTGCTCGGTATGTTTTCAATGGCTGGCATCGCTTCGCTCAAGCTGCGCCGTAACTGTCGAAAATCACCGCTGATGATACAAAGCTGCGCACGATAACGACCAATGCGTCGCGTCATTAAAGCCGGAATGGGGCCGATGCAGTCAATCCCCGCCTGGCTAGCAATTACGGCCAGTTTTTCGCGAATTTCATCGAGCTTCGCGATTGCCAGTTCCAGGCTTAGCGCGTCTGCACGAAACATAATCACCCGAGCATGCGGTGGAAATCCGAGTAACTGGCGTTCCTTGAGTATGGTTTCAGCAATTTCGCGATAGGGCTGTTTCGTCAGAGATAGCATCAGTGGGTGCTCAGGAAACCCCGTCTGCACAAAGGCTTCACCCTGTTTTCGACCACGACCCGACCTGCCCGACACCTGGAATACCGTCTGCACCAAATGCTCGCTGGCTCGATACGAAGCACTGAACAGCGCCTGATCTGCATCGAGTATGACGCTCAGGGTAATCGCTGGGTAGTCGTGACCTTTAGCGATCATCTGTGTGCCGATCAATACACAGGGCTCGCCCTTATTCAGGGTTTGCAAGCGGGCAGCGAATTCATCGCGGCCCGATATCGAATCTCGGTCGAAGCGTATCACCGGCACCTCGGTGAAAATTTGCCCCAGGCGTTGCTCGAGTTGCTCGGTGCCTATGCCATAGTGCTTAATATCGGCATGTCCGCAAGCGGGGCAGGCCGACGGAATCGGTTGCGCGAAACCACAGTGGTGACAGAGCAAACGATGTACCGATTGATGCATGGTAAGCCGTGAATCACATCGCTCACAATGCGACTGCCAGTCGCATTCGTGACACATCACCACAGGTGCAAAGCCACGACGATTCAAATACAGCAATACCTGACCATTGGCTTTCAAGTGCTGATGAATTTTTTGTATTAGTTGCGGCGAACAGCCGGTATCGAGCTTGAGATTTCGCGTATCGATGAGCTGGATCTGAGGTGGTGGGTAAGCCGTCGGACGCTGCGTCAATTGATACAGAAAATAATGTTCTCGCTCAGCATTATTCAAACTCTCCAGAGAAGGTGTCGCCGAACCAAGAACAATCGGAATATCCAGCATCTGGGCGCGTTTAATGGCAACATCGCGGGCATGGTAGCGAATACCGTCTTCCTGCTTGTAGGAACTATCGTGCTCTTCATCGATGATGATCAATCCGAGCCGCTCACCTTGTGAGAAAAGACTGGAGCGGGTACCGAGCATAATATCGATATCGCCCTGCCGAAACTGTTCCCAGGCCTGATAACGCCGCACATCGGTCAAACCGGAATGCGATATAGCAAACCGCAAACCAAACCGTGCCTTGACACGCTCGACCAACTGCGAGGTCAGTCCAATTTCGGGTACCAGATAAATCACCTGCCGATTTTGCGCTAGCTGACTTTCAATGAGCCGGAAATAGACTTCGGTTTTGCCGCTGCCGGTAATACCATCGAGTAGCTGCACCGAAAATCCGGTCGACTTTTCGAGCATACTTCCGACGACTTGCGCCTGCTCCGAGTTAAGCCCTGGTGCTGACTGTAATCCCCCTTCAACCGATTCCGGTTTTTGCCATTGCCAGCGAATCACTTTTTTGCTCTCCAACGCCAGCACTACACCGTGCCAGTTCGGATTGATCGCTTTCAGTTGAGCGGCATTCAGGCCCGACGACGCCTCGATAGCGCTGAGCAGTTCATCCTGACGCGGCGACCGACGCGTGATCGCATCACGAGCTTCGATATCCTGGGTTTCGGCAAACCAGACTTTGACGCGAACTGGCTTTTGCTGCTGCGCACTACGTAAATATTTAGGTAGGCACTGGAACAGTACTTCACCCTGTGGCTGCAGGTAATAGTCTGCAATCCAGCGTGCGAGTTCGAGTATATGTTCGGAGAGTACCGGGATCTGGTCTAGCGCCTCTAATGCTGGTTTAATCTTCTGGCTATTAAATGTCGTTGTCTTACTCGTTGTCACCAGCACACCAACCTTGCCGCCTTTACCAAAAGGCAGCCGATAACGAATGCCGGGCTGTATCGGCTGATTGGCATCGATGGAATAATCGAAAACCCGGAATAGCGGAATCGCAATGGCAAACGAAGCATAACGAGGCAGAACAGATGGCGAGGGTTGCTGCGACAAGCGGGTTACTCAGCGGAAAAACGCAATCATACTTTATCCAGTCGGCGACTACAGCAAGCTAGCCATCAAATTAAAAGCTATTTGAGCATCTTTTCATAACCAACTTAGACCAACTACTTAAAGTATTTTCTAGAATAAATAAGCTAACTTACTAAGAATTCTGAACAAAATTCTTTATCCACAATTCCTGTGGATAAGTCTGTGCATGAATTGATAAAAAAATGCTACAAGCCGCATGAATACTCAACTTTGGTTAGATTGATCACTATTTCAACGATTTGATAATTTTCTTTAAATACAATGACTTAAACAATACGCTAACAAAAATAATACCACTCGATAGAGCCGGGCAAAGCCCAGTCCAAAATCAAACTGCTTTGTGCATATCTTTTCTTTGTCAAGCGATTTTCAGAGAAAACTCATAAAAATTTTAAATCAATCGGCGCAAAGAGATTAGTTATCTGGCTGTTTTCCGATTCAATAAAATGATACTACTCGGTGACAATCTCAAATCCGCCCTTTAAACTGTCGTCTTTCCTATGGATGCCGACCGAATGACCATAAAAACCGCCGTTGTCATTACCAACCTCGGGACACCCGATGCCCTCGACAAAGCGTCGGTGAAGCGCTTTCTTAAGCAGTTTCTATCCGATCGGAGAGTAATCGAAGTTCCCCGTTTCATCTGGTGGTTCATCCTTAATGGAATTATTTTGCCCATACGCGGCGGTAAAACCTTAGCCGCTTACCGGCGTGTCTGGTTTGAACAGGGGTCACCTTTGTTCGTCTATACCCAAAAACAGCAAGTCGCCTTACAGGCATTATTAGGCGAGAAAATTCCCGTGGCTATGGCCATGCGCTACGGCAAGCCTTCATTCGCCGAGGTGTTGGAGCCATTATTAAATCAGGGCGTGAATCGGCTAGTCGTGTTACCGCTTTATCCGCAAAATTCGGCGACTACGACTGCAACCAGTTTTTACCATCTGGCTGACACCCTCTCAAGGCGTCGGGATTTGCCATCGATACACTTCATCGATAGCTATTACGACCATCCTGCTTACATCACCGCATTAGCCGAGTCGGTAAAACGGCATTGGCAGCAAAGCGGTAAGCAAAATCATTTACTCATGTCATTTCATGGCTTACCACAGGTGAATGTTGACCGGGGTGATCCGTATTACGACCAATGCCTGAAGACCGCCAATTTGCTGGCTGACCAACTAGGGCTCAGTGAGTCTGAATGGTCTCTAAGCTTCCAGTCGCGTTTCGGCAAACAGACCTGGTTAAAGCCTTATACTGCCGACGTGCTCGCCGAACTGGTAAGCAAAGACATCAAGTCGGTCGACGTCATCTGCCCCGGCTTTGCCGCCGACTGCCTGGAAACGCTGGATGAAATAAAAATCGAGTACTGCCATCTCTATCTTGAACAAGGCGGCGAAGCTCTCGACTATATTCCCGCACTAAACGATGATGCAGCCCATATTGAGATGATGCGGGTGATTGTTGAGCCTTATCTGGATTAGGTATTTAGGCTTAGCCATTGAATCTATTTCTTGATCTGCGGTCTAGGGTACTGTTTGATGTATCGCCATTTTCTTCCATAAACTAAAAGAATACTGAATTATGTTTAAATCCTTTTTCCCGAATCCTCGGTTATTTTTTCTCTCGGTTGTTGGCTATTCAGCTGTTTGTGTATTTATCTGGTATGGGTTTAGCGAGCAGATTGGGGCATTTTTTGGTTTAGATTTGAGTGAGTCTGCACCGGTAATAGGATTGGGACACTTTCTGACGGACTCCTTTTTACTTTTCTACGGGTACTATTTTTTAAGTACCGCCTTGTTCACTCTGTTCTGGTTTAAAGTAGCGCCGCATCGCTGGCAATGGTGGTCAATTCCTGGTTCATCGTTAATTCTATTCTCCACTTATTTTTCTGTACAGGTATCGGTTGCCATTAATAACTGGCGTCGCCCCTTTTTCGATCTGGTTCAAAGTGCGCTAAAAACGCCGGGAGCAGAGGCGGCAGAAAAAGTCGATAGCGGAGCGATCTCTTCCTTTTCCAGCGATCTGGTTGATTTAATTATTATTTTTTCGGAGATCGCTTTTCTTGCGATATTTGTATTCGTCACAACCCGGTATTTTGTTAGCCATTTTATTTTTCGCTGGCGAACCGCAATGAACGATTACTATACGGCGCAATGGGATGAGGTTCGTGAAATAGAAGGGGCATCGCAACGTATTCAGGAAGACACTATGCGCTTCGCGAGCATTATGGAAAGTCTGGGTGTATCGATTGTTGATTCCGTGATGACCTTATTTGCTTTCTTACCCGTGCTCTGGTCGCTTTCGCAATATGTGACCGAATTACCCATCGTCGGTGAGATCGCTCATCCATTATTTTATGCTGCATTGCTGTGGTCTATTTTTGGAACAGGCTTACTAGCTGGCGTTGGAATTAAATTACCGGGTCTGGAGTTTAGAAACCAACGCGTTGAAGCCGCTTTTCGCAAAGAGTTAGTATACGGTGAAGACGATGCTTCCCGAGCGGGACCACTAAAGCTCAAAGAACTATTCAATAATGTGCGTAAAAACTATTTTCGCCTGTATTTTCATTATATGTACTTCAATGTCGCACGTATGCTGTATCTCCAGGCCGATAATATTTTTGTGTATATTCTCCTGATACCAACGATTGCAGCTGGCACGATCACTTTTGGCATATTACAACAAATTTTAACCGCTTTCGGGCAGGTGAGTAATTCGTTTCAATACCTGGTCAACTCATGGACTACCATCGTTGAGTTGTTGTCCGTTTACAAACGCCTCAGATCTTTCGAAGCAGCAATAAAACATGAGCCCTTGCCAGTAATCGATCAGCTCGCTACCTGAAAACCATGTGCCTAATCCTCTTCGCCCTCAATCAGCACAAAGACTACCCGCTGATTCTGATCGCCAATCGCGATGAGTTCTACGCGCGCCCTACCCGTCCGGCGCACTGGTGGGATGAACACCCGCAAATTTTTGCTGGCAGAGATTTAACCGCACAGGGTACCTGGATGGGCGTTACGCAACAGGGACGATTTACCGCAGTGACTAATGTACGTGAGCCCGGTGGTATGTCTCCGGGCGAGCGTTCGCGCGGAGATTTGACTCGCGGATTTCTGCAGAGCGATATTGGCGCGCGAGATTACCTGGAACAGTTACAGCCAGAACTGGATCGATATTCGGGTTTTAATTTACTCGTCGGTGATGATCAGGGACTCTGGTTTTGCTCTAACCGGCAACCCGGTATTAACAAGATTGAGCCGGGGGTTTACGGCGTTAGCAACGGACATTTCGATGAACCCTGGCCAAAACTAAAAACCGGCAAACAGGCATTGGCTAATACCTTGAAAACCACGATAGACAGCGAACAATTAATGCAAATACTGGGTGATGGAAATCAGGTCTCCGATCATTTATTACCAGAAACAGGCGTGGAACTGAGTATAGAGCGATTGCTTTCCAGTCGTTTTATTCATTCCGGAGAATACGGAACGCGTGCATCGACTTGCGTAAAATTCTCGAAACAAAATACCATCGAATTTATCGAGCAAAATTATGACGTAGACGGCCCGATGGGAGAGCCTGTTTCTGAGCATTTTTTGATCATCCCAGACTGAAAACCAAACAAATCGCAGGTATTACTTTTCAAAACTTTTCGCAATTGATCTTCTGAAATATTACGCAGTCTTGCCATGGTTTGAAAATGTTCGACTATAAATGCCGGCTCGTTACGCTCTGCGCGATGATTAACGCCGGGTTGATCAGGCGCATCAGACTCGAGTAACAAACCACTTTCGTCGATAGACGCCACCACAGCACGTAATTTTTTTGCCCGCTCAAAATCAACCGTAGCTGCGATGCCGAGCTTAAATCCAAGGTCGATCAACTGCTCTGCCTGTTGCAGGCTTCCGGCAAAACTATGAATGACCCCACCCCCGGGTTTGTTTTTTCGTAACAGGCTAATCACCTGATCCATGGCTTTACGCACATGCACGATGACTGGCAGGCGATGGTTTTTGGCGATTTGTAACTGCTCGGAAAACAACTGAACCTGCCACTTTTCATCGACCCTGGATTGATAAAAGTCGAGTCCGCATTCACCGACAGCTATCGGTTTTTCACGATCTAACCATTCGTCAAGCTCACGCAAATGCAAAACCTGATGCTGCTCAATAAACATGGGATGCAAGCCGTAGGCCGGAAAGACTCCCGCATAAGACTCAGCCACCTGTTTAACCTTGCCCCATCGATTAGCGGTGGTTGCAGGCACTACGATTATCTCTATGCCCGCGCCTCTGGCTCGTTCGACAACGGCATCACGGTCGCCATCAAAGCGATCATCATCCAGGTGACAGTGACTATCGATCAGCAAGGTTTTCATCAGTTGTTAGGTTCCGTCGTTAAACCAGTCGTCACAATAAATCTTAACGGGTTTCGGCTTTCACCGCGATCTTGTTAATTGCTCTCACTTAAAATTTTCGCAGGCTCTTTGCGCAAAAATTGTGTACACTAATCGCTACTCATCCCTTATATCCCGTAATGATTCCTGGGCATGACAAACTTTCATCGATCCGACAACGAATTAAAGCCAATTCGTCGAATTGATACCACAATTTCTTTTTTTGATTGGTAAATACCGTCGATCAACGGTATTACTGGTCTGTAATTGCAGGATTCGAGTCTTGCAGTCCGTATAGGTCATTAGGACTACCAACCGATTTATGCGTTTCTGGAAAATTTCCTGCTGGGTATTCCACAGGGCAGTACGCGCGGATAAAGCTTGTTAAGATTAAATAAATCTCTGAGTATTAAATGGGTCGCGGCGATCCTGTTCGCCTACGGCGCCTGGAATTTAATCGAAGTCGTTCCCAGTATCGAGGTCGCCTGGGTTAGCCTCATACTGATTGTTACTATCTATTTATTTTCATTCGAAGTGATCGGCGTCGACGAAGCCGCTGTTTCGATAATGGTCATGCTTGGCTTAAGCAGCCTGTTAGCACCTATCATGGGCCTGCAACAGGGACTAGTCAGTACCGATCACTTATTCGACGGCTTTTCCAGTAATGCGGTCATGTCGATAATTGCGGTAATGATAATTGGCGCTGGTCTGGACAAAACCGGCATCATGAGCAAAGTAGCCGGCATAATCCTGCGAGTCGGCGGCACGACAGAAAAACGCATCATCCCGATTGTGTCGGGAACCGTCGGTGTTATCTCGTCATTCATGCAGAACGTCGGTGCAGCCGCTTTGTTTCTCCCGGTAGTGAGCCGGATATCAGCCCGCTCGGGCCTGCCCATGTCGCGTCTGTTAATGCCGATGGGGTTTACCGCCATACTGGGCGGCACGGTGACGATGGTAGGCTCCTCACCTTTAATCCTGCTAAACGATTTAATCCTGGCTTCGAATGTCGCACTGCCAGCCGATCAACAAATGCAAACCTGGTCGTTGTTCTCGGTGACGCCGATAGGTATCGCTCTGATTACTACCGGTATCGTTTATTTTGTTGTCGCCGGTAAATGGGTATTACCCAATATCTCGACCGATACTCAAGCGAACGTCGCTGGCAGTGCTAAATATCTGCAAGAGATTTATGGCGTCGATTATTTGTTATTCGAAGTCAATGTCCCCGAAGACAGCCCGCTGGTTGGACAGGTACTCGATGAAATTGAATCTGAGCACAAGCTTCGTATTATCGCGATTAAGGCGGCTGGCGCCAATGCGCGCTCCAGCCGTGGCGACATTTCGCGCGATGTGGACATTACCGGCGACTCGGTAATCGCAATTTTATGTTCCCCGGCGCATCTAAAAGATTTTGTCGACAACTTTGGCCTCAAGATTCAAAAAGGTTTAACGGCATTTTCTGAAGTGCTTTCTTCGACCCAGGCGGGCATCGCCGAGGTAGTTATTCCTCCCGGGTCTTCTCTTTTAGGTAAAAGTGCCCGCGATCTCTGGTTACGAAAGACATACGGACTTTCGACGGTGGCACTACACCGCGATGGGGAAACTCTGTTCGAGGGCGATCATATTCGCAATATCCCCTTCGAAACCGGCGATACCCTGTTAGTACATACGAAATGGAAAGATCTGGCGCACCTCGAATCGAACCGTAACTTCGTCATCGTCACCACCGAATATCCGCGCGAGGAAACGCGTCCGAATAAGGTTGGGTGGGCCGGTTTATTTTTCGGCCTGGCGTTATTCATGGTTTTATTCACCGATTTACGTTTATCCGTAGCTTTAATGAGCGGCGCAATCGGTATGGTTTTATCCGGCGTACTAAAGATGGAAGAAGCCTATAAGGCGGTGTCCTGGGAAACGGTGTTTTTACTCGCGAGTTTAATCCCACTCGGGCTCGCAGTGGAAACTAGTGGTACTGCAAAGTGGATTGCCGAACAAACCCTGCTAGTCGTCGGCGATATGCCAACCTGGGTCATACAGGTTTCGGTTGCGATGCTCGCTACCTTTTTTACGCTGGTGATGTCGAATGTCGGCGCGACCGTATTACTGGTGCCACTAGCGGTGAATATCGCGATTGGCGTCGGTGAAAGCCCGGCCGTCTATGCACTAACCGTCGCCATCGCCACGTCAAACTCATTTTTGCTCCCTACCCATCAGGTGAATGCCCTAATTAAAGGCCCCGGCGGTTATCGAGTACCTGACTTTATGAAAGCAGGGCTGGTGATGACTCTATTATTCCTGATCGTGATGATGGTAATGATGCGCATTATGTTCTAATGACCTGGCCTGACGCTATTTCTGTAATCTCTCAAAAACAAGATCCCAGACCCCGTGCCCCAGTTTTAAGCCCCTCGTTTCGAATCGGGTTCTGGTCCGATAATCGGGGCGTTCGGCATAACCGTCATCGTCTCCCAGAGATTCGAATCGTCCATCGGAAAGCATTTCTCTTGCCATATACTCGGCATATTCCTGCCAGTCAGTCGCCATATGCAGGCAGCCACCTGGCTTGAGCAAGTGAGCAAGCAAGTCGCGAAATTCCTGATTCACGATTCTTCGTTTGTTATGCCTTCTCTTATGCCAGGGATCGGGGAAAAATAACAGTGCACGGTCTAACGATTGCGCCGACAACATATTCTGCATCACCTCGATCGCATCGTGCTTGATCAGGCGTATGTTACTCAGATCATGTTCGTGAATACTATTCAGGCAACGACCAACGCCGGATTCGTGTACCTCAACGCCGAGATACAATGCATCGGGATCACTCTTCGCCATCGAGATAAGTGCCTCTCCGCTGCCAAAGCCAATTTCCAGTTTCAGTGCCTGGAAGCCATTAACCAGAGTATCCAGATCGATCAGTTGATCCTGAAAATCTATACCATATAGCGGCCAGTACTCCCTCAAAGCATTTTTTTGTGCCAAAGTTAATCGACCCGTCCTGCGCACATAGCTTTTAATGGGTGGTCGGGGTAAATTTGCTGTTGTCATAACTAAATGTTACTCACAAAATACCGTTAGTCGGTGCTTTTTTATATCCTATCTTGTTTTGCAGGCTATTTTCATCTATTTCACTAGGATACAGGCATGAAAAAAGAAAAAGGCTTTACTCTGATCGAATTAATGGTTGTCGTCGCGATTGTCGGCATCCTGATGGCGGTTGGCATTCCAGCAATGGAAAACTTCATTAAGAACGACCGTCTGTCTTCGCAGATCAATACGCTGGTCGGACATCTGGCTTACGCTCGAAGCGAAGCGGTTTTGCGTAGTCAACCCGTTGGAATATGTATGAGCAGTGACATGCAAACCTGTACCGGTACCGACTGGGCCAAGGGCTGGATTCTATATGTCGATAACACCGCCGCTGGCACTGCCGATGAAATTTTACGCGTGAAACAACCACTCACTGGCAATAACACTCTCACCAGTAGCCTGGGCTCCAGCTTTCTCTACGACAGCCGCGGATTTTCAAGCAGTGGTACCGGCACTTTTTCGCTTTGTGATGATCGCGGTGCTACCAGGATGAAATCGATTTCGATATCGAATACTGGTCGGGTACGACAGGGGGGGTCTAGCGCATGTTAAAAATTAGTCTAAACAAGCGCGAGCTCGGCGTTTCTCTGATCGAGTCGATGATCGCGTTATTGGTTATTTCGGTTGGCCTGCTCGGCATCGCCGCCTTGCAGGTGACCTCGATGAAACAAAATGCCAGCGCGATGCACCATAGTCAGGCGGTTTGGATTGCGTACAACATCTCCGAGCGCATACGCTCAAATTTTGGTCAGTTTACGGCCTATGGAACACCGCTTATCGATACGGATATCGGCTACAGCCAGGACTGTAGCGGCGGCTGTACCGCAGCGCAAATGATAACGTCCGATGCCTCCGACTGGACGGTAGAAGTACAAAAACTGCCTTCTGGAAGAGGCACTATCGACAGCCCTATCGCCAATCAACTACGCATCAGGGTGATGTGGGATGACGAAGGTGATGTCGGCACCGGTATCGGTTGTAGCAACAACCCAGCGGTCGACTTAACCTGTTACACGGTGACATTAGAGCAATGAAATATTTCAATCGACATTTCAAGCAGCAACGGGGTATCTCTCTGGTAGAAGTGCTAGTGGCTATGGTAATTAGCCTGTTTCTGCTGTCAGGGATTATTCAGGTCTATCTTACTAACACGGCTTCGTATTCTTTTACCAACGCCATATCGCGTATTCAGGAAAATGCTCGTTACGCGATGGATACCATGGCGCAAGACCTCCGTATGGCAGGTTATTTTGGTTGTGCCGTTTTTGATCGTAGCGACCCTGCCGCGATGCAAGCGATTGTTAATAATCTGGATACGGCCGGCCCAGGCTACGATGCCAACCTCTTTGACATTCTTGGTGAACCGCTGATCGAAGGTACGGAAAATGACGTGAACGGCTCCGACACGATCACTTTACGCGGCGCTTTGGCTGGCAATGCCACTCCAGACGTACCCTATGCTAACAGCACCTCAGCCAATATTCTTATCAGCAATCCGAATGATATTGAGGTGGACGACATCGTCATGATCAGTAATTGTCGTGGTGCCGATATTTTCCAGGTGACCAACGCTACGACATCTGATAACGCGAATAATACGGCCGTTGTTCACAACACCGGTACCGGGTCACCAGGTAATTACAACCCGGATACCTGCACTTCGGGCCACTGTCTTTCGCAGACCTATGGCGCCGACGCTACGATGTATAAATTACAGGCAGTGACCTATTCGATTGCGCCGGGTGCAAGTGGCGAACCAGCACTTTGGCGTTCGGCGAACGGTTTGAATGAGGAGCTAGTCGAAGGCATCGAGCAAATGCAGGTGCAATACGGCATCGATA
>JAUVCH010000147.1 GCA_030595795.1 Gammaproteobacteria bacterium | reverse complement strand
CGTTCAATCTGAGCCAGGATCAAACTCTTCAGTTTAATACTAATACTCTTTACGGATAGATCCGTGTAACTTTTTTGTAGAGAGTGAAACCAAGCTTTTTAACTATAAATAGTTAATAGTTCTTGTGGTCACTCTAATCGTAATGATACGAAATCATCTTTGACATGAGTGCCCACACAAATTACCTAATCAATTTTTGAAGATCATTTCACGGGGGAACGCCCTGTGTTTTCGGCTGTCTAGGCCAGTCTCGTCATCAGTTTCGAACGCCCATAAAGGACTTCGTTTCATCAAACGAGGCGCGCATTATAAGCCCTTTTTTGATCCCGTCAACGACTATTTCAGCTTTTTTGAAATTAAATTCAGCTGGCGTTTTGAGACCCTGGAAATCCTCTCCAATTGCACCTGCCAGTAGCACTCTTAACACTCTTTTCGAAATCAAGCGTACTGCTAGCGAGGCGCGCATTATAGGCAGTTAGTTTGGAGCGTCAAGCAGATTCTTTAGAAACTTTCTATCCGGGAAACCGGACTCTGAAATACTCCTATATTTAACAACTGCGGGTTACTTGACGCGGCGAGGAAGCTCAAGGCCGAACCCCTGCGCGTAATCGACACCCAAAGCCTTTAATCGCTGGATAATTTCCTGATTTTCAGCATATTCGCCAATAATTTTCATGCCCGCCACATGCCCTATTTTATTAATCGATTCGACAATCGCCGCATTCATGGGGTTTGCGACCATGTCTTTTACAAATTCTCCGTCGATTTTAATAAAGTCCATCGGCAATGCACTTAAATATGAAAACGAACTCATACCTGAGCCAAAATCGTCCAGTGCGAAATAGCAGCCCAGACCTTTAACCTGATCAATAAACTCGGAGGCCAGCTTCAAATTAATAATGGCCGCAGTTTCCGTGATTTCGAAACATATGCTCCCAGGGTCGATAGCATATTCAGCGATCTTACCCTTAATATAGATAAACAAATCCGGGTCGTTGATACTAACACCCGATAGATTGATGAAACCGATGCCAGGGCAATCATCATTAACCAAAGTTTGCTTTGTGGCGATATAGGCGAAAATTCTGTTAATGATATAGCGATCAAGCTCGGGCATAATATTGTATCTCTCTGCCGCCGGGATAAATGCACCAGGCAGGATGACCTCCCCGTTCTCACCCAGCATTCTGACAAGATATTCGCAATGGCTACCCCCTCCCTCTTCCTGTAAAGGCTTAATACACTGACTGTAAATGTCAAAGCGATCCTCGTCGAGGGCATTGTTAATTTTGTTCACCCAGTTCATATCTCCCACCTGACGTGAGAGATTACTGTCATCTTCGAGGTAGACATAAACCCTGTTGCGACCAAGATCCTTGGCGGTATAACAGGCCAGATCAGCCTGGGACATAATCTCACCAATATCTGTATGCGCAGGAGAAATAAGCACCAGGCCAATACTCGCACCCAATGCAAAGCTCCTGCCTTCCCAGGAAAAACGATACTCGTTTATTTCCGACAGCAATTTCTCCGCAATTTGCTGTGCTCTACTCAGAGGACAAAATTCCAGCAAAACACCAAACTCATCGCCGCCCAAGCGAGCGAGCGTATCCCTTTCCCGAACATGTTTTTTCAAAACCATCGACAGCTGGCGTAATAACTCATCACCGGCAACATGCCCGCAGGTATCATTGACGATCTTAAACTGATCCAGATCCAGGTACAGGAAAGCATGCAGCTCCCCCTGCTCCTTTGATGAGTTGAGCAATCTCTTGAGCACCAGTTCAAATTGAAACCGATTGGCCAGACCGGTTAGTACGTCGTGGTAAGCCATGTGCTTAATCTGATCTTCGGCACGTCTGCGAGCTTTTCGGTTCCCCGCTTCCTTTTTTTCACGCTCGATAGCAGGTACGAGGCGCTTTAAGTTGCCCTTCATGATGTAATCACTAGCCCCCGATTTCATTGCAGCTACCGCAGCCTCTTCACCAATTCTGCCGGATACTATAATGACCGGGATATCATAATTGACCTCATGTATGGTCTCAATTGCCTGCAGAGAACTAAAGTCCGGCATCATATGGTCAGATATCACCACATCCCAGGCCGTATCCTCCAGGGCTTCAAGCAAATCTGGTTTTGTATCAACCCGCTGGTGGCGAACTTCATAACCTTCGCGCTCCAAACTCCTGATCATCAACAGGTAGTCATCTTCGGAGTCTTCGACGACCAGAATATTGAGATGTCGACCCATGTACTAGGCCAGCTGAACCGGTGGTGGTTCGTTGAGCACCAACCAGTAAAGGCCAAGTTGATTGACGGCCGCGATAAAATTATTGAAGTCGACCGGTTTGCGTATATAGCTATTCGCCCCTAGCTTATAACTGGAAATTAAATCCTGCTGCTCAGTAGAGGTTGTTAATATGACCACTGGTAGCAGCTCGGTGACCAGATTTGCCCTTATCCTTCTCAGCACTTCCAGGCCATCTATTTTCGGTAACTGCAGGTCTAGCAGTATTAGATGAGGTTGCTTTGTGGTATCTCGGCTATCATATTTGCCTGTTCCCTGAAGATAATCTATCGCTTCGACGCCATCTCTCGCCGTTATTACTTCATTAAGGATATTATTTTTTTTTAGCGCACGAATCGCCAGTGCCTCATCATCTGGATTATCTTCAACCAGTAAAATTACTTTATTTGTCCGATCATTATTGCTCATACCGCTAAATCCTACATCGAAAAAAAGAAAGTTGCACCCTGACTCTCTTTAGCTTCCGCCCAAACATCACCACCGTGCCGGTTAATAATTCGCTGCACAATGGCCAGTCCAATGCCACTGCCCTGGAAATCAGCCGCATTATGCAACCGCTGAAAGGCTTTGAAAAGTTTTCCTACATATTTCATATCAAAACCCGCACCATTATCCTGAATAAAGAATACTTCCCGATCCCCCTCCCTATATTTAGAAAATTTAATCGTGGCCGACTCTTTCAAGGCGGTATATTTCCAGGCATTGACTAATAAATTTTCGAGCATGATCTCAATCAGATGCTCGTCACCCGTACAACTCAAACCCTCTTCCACCTCAAAGACAACCTGCCGTTCCTTATCCTGCAATTGCAACCTCTGGATTATTAAATCTGCCAGTCGAGATAAATGCACGGTTTCCCTACTAAATTCTGTTCGCGCAACACGCGAAAGCTCCAGAATGTCATCAATGAGCAGTCCCATACGCTGCGTGCCATTCCTGACGCGCAGCAGAAAATCCTTTCCTGTCTCATCAAGAACGTCTTCATAGTCTTCCATTAATGCGAGACTGAAGCCATCAATTGCTCGCAGCGGTGCACGTAAATCATGCGAAACCGAATAACTGAATGACTCCAGTTCCTCATTGGCTGCTTCTAATTCAGTTGCCTTTCGAGCGAGATTCTGTTCGGCGAGTTTTCGTTCACTGATATCCATTGAATATCCAATCATACCAACTGGTTCACCTGAGTCGTCGTTATGCATTGAAAGCGACAAATGGGCAAAAAAATCTTCACCCGATTTTTTTCGCATACGCACTTCAGCTTCGTGCTCACCCTTTTCAAGCAATACGTCGATGACGAAGTTTTGCAAAAACTCATGTTCCTCCTCCGGATAAACAAAAGATATGTGTCGGCCCTTCGCTTCTTTCTGCGAATAACCAAATAGTCTTTCGGCACCTCTATTCCAGTAGGTAATAACTCCTTGTAGATCGGTGGAAACGACAGAATCATGGATCTGACCAATGATAGTTGCCTGCCATTCCAGTTCGCGGGTTCGCTCCTTCACCAGCTGTTCGAGGTTTTCGCGATGACTACTCAACTCCTGCTCTGCAATGAGACGCTCGGTGATATCGATAAAAGTCACTACGGTACCGACGACTTCACCGTTTCTTCGTAGCGGATGTGACCAGTATTCGACCGGAAAGCTTGTGCCATCGCGGCGCCAATGGACTTCATCGGTCGCACGGCCACTTGTCCTAGCCAGTGTTGCCAGGCGCACACTGCACAGCTCTTTGGGATAGGACGTACCGTCTACCCTGGTGTGGTGAATACGCTCATGAATTGACAGGCCTAGAATTTCTCCTTCATCATCGTAGCCGAGCATAAGTAATGCTGAACGGTTCATGAAAGTACAAATACCATCCAGGTCGACACCAAATATTCCCTCCTCGGTAAAGTCCATTAACAATGATATCCGTGCTTCGCGTTCCTGTTTTTCTGCAACCGCGCTATCATGCATTTTCTGTAGTTGCATGCTACGAAAAATCAACGCCGTTTCCGCCGCAACCCCCTCTAACAAGGAGATTTCTCGGACGTTATATTCGTACCCTTCAAAGCTGTTCGCGGCGATCAAGACACCAATAGACTCTCCTTCGACCAACAGGGGACATGCTAGTGCGGATTTCCCATCGAAATACCTGACCATCTGACTGGAGTAGCCCTGGTCGTCATGGACTTTAGAAACGACATGAGTTTCCTGGCTGTTATACACCAATGCAGCCAGCGACAGATCATCGAGATCGAGCCTAAAATGACCCTCACTATGGTAGGCGTGTCCCGATTGAGCGACGCATATCAATTGTTGATAGTTATCTTCGATAACCATTAGCATCACATTTTCCGATTTTAATGCATTCTGCGAAAATGTAATTATGGCGTCAGCCACTTCACCGAGGTTTTCATTTTTTCCATAATCACGCAGCACGCGATTTCTAATTTCCAGAACTTCCATGGCAACATTTAAATCATCCAACAACTGCCTGTACTTTACCGTGAGTACACCTATCTCATCGGTAGAGGCCGGAACCATGTCATCGGTGAATACATCGCCATGACCATCAACACCTGTAAATAGACCCTCTAGTGGCAATAGTGACCGTGAAAAACTGCGAGCAAATATCAGGCTTGCACCTACCGCGAGTAGCTCGAGAGCCAGCCATACAAAAAATGTTTCATAAGTAAATAACCCAGTTCGCGTCCAGTAATACTGGACTAAAATGGTATCGATTAGCAGAGGTACCAGAGCACCAATCAGAAAAACCTTGGTCTTGATCGTGATATGCGGTTTTAAAAGATTGATATTGCCCAGAGAACGACCAAACAGGTCGAGGATCAGGAAAAAGATCGGTAACCCAACAATGATCGAGGAAATCAGAGCGATTAACTCGATTCGAAACCAGTCGACCGGGCTCGCGACATAGTCGGTATAGTATTCGGCAGACCAGATAACCGACGCAGGCGCAGCGATAAGATATATCAAAAATAGCGACCAGTACCTGAACGGGAAATTCTGGATAACATCCAGTGCAGCCTGACTGACAGCTGAGGAGGGATTGTCGTCAGCGATATAATTTTCGAGTTTTTTGGTATATCGCAGGAAATACCATAAGGCAAATGCAACCCAGCCTATTATGTATGCCGGCTCTAGAGGTGTAAGCAATATATCCAGCATCTGGTCAACGCTTAAAACGCCAAAGGCCAATATAAATGAGAGTCCAACAACTGCGGGTAAAATCCAGGTCGCTATAATCAGGATCCGAAAGGAATTGTGAAACTGTTTAAGTGTTATCGACTTTGAATTGCCTTTGGTCATCTGTGATATTACCTTCTACATCCTGTTCCGCAAAATAGCGCTAAGTAATGGCATATGAAACATTGTTGAGAATAAACCTTAGAATAGTATACCCAGACGTTTTATTCGATTAAAAGTCCTTTTGCCTAAAAAGTTTATTGATTTAATGATGGGCAGTCATTCACCTAACATTAAAAAAACCAAAATATGGAAATACTGAAATCCTTTGATTATACGTCTGGAAAACAGGACTACTTGACAATCACCCTGGCAAAACGGCGCTTTCCTACCTGATACACCTGGCTTTTCCCTGATTTGATTACTAGCGAAACATCCTCGATTTTTTCACCATTAATTTTGACGGCACCCTGCTTTATCATGCGCATTCCTTCAGAAGTGCTGCTAACAAGCTGTACATCCTTAAGAAGGTTTGCAATTGGGTATCCGCCCGTATTCCCATGTAGTTTAAATTCTGGCATCTCGTCGGGCATCACACCACGGGCAAAGCGATTAATGAAATCCTGTTTCGCCAACTCCGCAGACTGCTTATCATGGAAGCGAGTAATAATTTCCTCCGCCAGCAAATATTTTACGTCTCGCGGGTTCTTGCCTTCCAGCACCTCACTTTTAAAAGCCCCGATTTCGACCATAGGACGAAAACTCAGCAATTCAAAATAACGCCACATTAATTCATCGCTGATCGACATCAATTTGCCAAACATGTCGTTGGGCGCATCTTCTATACCGATATAATTATTGAGCGACTTAGACATCTTCTGCACGCCATCGAGCCCCTCGAGTATCGGCATAGTCAAGGTAATTTGAGGCTCCAGGCCTTCGGCTTTCATTAGTTCACGACCAACCAGCAAATTGAACTTCTGGTCGGTGCCACCCAATTCGACATCAGCCTTCATTTCTACCGAATCCCATCCCTGTACTAATGGATAGAGAAACTCGTGGATCGATATCGGTAAATTGCCTTTATAACGTTTGGAGAAATCGTCTCGCTCTAACATGCGCGCCACAGTGTGCCGAGAAGCCAGGCGAATCATATCGGCCGCCGTCTTATCACCGAACCAGGTGGAATTAAAACAAATCTCGGTGGCATCCGGATCAAGAATCTTGAACACCTGCTGCTGATAGGTCTCGGCATTCTGTTTGATTTCATCCAATGTTAAGGGTGGCCGGGTCGCCGATTTACCGGTGGGATCACCGATCAAACCGGTAAAGTCACCGATCAGAAACATTATATGATGGCCCATCTCCTGGAACTGACGCATTTTGTTAATTAATACCGTATGCCCCAGGTGTAGATCAGGAGCAGTCGGGTCGAATCCTGTCTTGATTCTTAAGGGTTTTCCACGCTTTAGCTTGTCGATCAACTCTGATTCGACGAGTATCTCATCGACACCTCTTTTGATTTGCTGCATTGCATTTTCCACAGAAATCATGTTATACCTCTTTTTATGGACTATATTCTTAAAATAACCAATAACTTACGCCATTTTTCTAATGAACTTTCAAGATATTGATCTAAAATCAAATCATTCGTCAGGAACAGGATCACGTAACCGACCTATTGTGCATTCAGAATTTCGGATTAAGTTTCTGTTTAAGCTTCTTATCGCATCTACTGCGGTCATATTACTGGGCTTTAGTGCGAGCAATTGGCAACCTGAGGCCAAGGCTGCGGATTCTACCCTCAAGTCTGATCGATTACACTATGCATTAGCCTTACCCGAGGCACCTTTTTCACTCGCGGCAGACACACAGAAGCCACTGGCGTCGGTGGAAGAAAGCCTCTGGAAGACCGTCACTATTCAATCTGGCGATACGCTGGCTTCTATATTTGATGAAAATGGCATCTCGGCCACGACCACTTATGTAATAGCGAGGCTAAACGAGCAGACCAAATCGTTGCGATATATTCAACCGGGCCAAAAAATCCATTTACTATCGAATGAAGAAGGCCAACTTCGTCAAATGAAGTACGAGGCTGATATCACTAGAACATTGCTAGTGCAGCGTAGAGAAGATCAATCTTTTGGCTCGCAAATCATTAATTCTAAATTAGACGCCTATCCGGTATACCG
>JAUVCH010000073.1 GCA_030595795.1 Gammaproteobacteria bacterium | reverse complement strand
TGAATGGCTCAATATATTTTTACCATGAGCGGTGTGAGTAAAGTTGTACCACCACAAACTGAAATACTGAAAGATATCTCGCTTAACTTTTTCCCTGGTGCCAAGATAGGTGTGCTCGGCTATAACGGCGCCGGTAAATCGACCTTGCTACGCATCATGGCTGGTGTCGACACAGAGTTTAACGGCGAGGCCCGTCCACAAGCGGGCACCAAGATTGGTTACTTACCCCAGGAACCCGTTCTCGACAAAAATCTCGATGTGCGTGGTAATGTCGAACTCGGTGTCGCCGAAACCAAAGCCGTACTTGACCGTTTTAATGAAGTCAGCGCCCTGTTCGCCGAACCTGATGCCGATTTTGATCAGCTAATGGTAGAACAGGCAGAACTACAGGAAAAAATTGATAGCGCCGGCGCCTGGGAACTCGATCGCAAGCTCGAAATAGCTGCCGATGCTTTACGACTCCCACCATGGGAAGCTGCTGTCGAAAATCTTTCCGGTGGTGAGAAACGCCGAGTCGCCCTGTGTCAATTACTGTTGTCGAATCCTGACATGTTGATTCTCGACGAACCGACCAATCATCTCGACGCCGAATCAGTCGCCTGGTTAGAACGATTTTTACAGGATTTCCCCGGCACAGTTGTCGCAGTCACCCACGATCGTTACTTCCTCGATAACGTCGCTGGCTGGATTCTGGAGCTCGACCGCGGTCACGGTATACCCTGGGAAGGCAATTACTCTTCCTGGCTGGAACAAAAACAACACCGTCTCGAACACGAAGAACGTTCAGAGAAGGCCCGCGTAAAATCGATGAAAGCCGAACTCGAATGGGTTAACTCGAACCCAAAAGGGCGGCAGTCAAAAAGTAAGGCACGATTAAAGCGATTTGAGGAGCTGTCTTCACAGGATTACCAGAAACGTTCAGAGACCAGTGAACTCTATATTCCACCCGGACCCCGGCTAGGAGACGTAGTGGTTGAAATCGAAGGAGGTAAAAAATCATACGGTGATAAGTTGCTCTACCAGAACCTCGAATTCAAACTACCGCGCGGTGGAATCGTCGGTATCATCGGACCCAATGGTGCAGGTAAGTCGACATTATTCAAAGTCATAGTCGGTCAGGAAACCCTCGACGAAGGCAGATTGCAAATTGGCGAGACGGTAAAGATATCTTATGTTGATCAGTCACGCGAAGACCTCGACGGCAGTAAAACCATCTGGGAAGAGTTATCCGACGGACTTGATAACATCATCGTTGGTAGTTATTCCATACCCTCGCGCGCTTATGTATCCAGATTTAATTTTCGTGGTGCCTCACAACAGAAATTCGTCAAAGATTTGTCGGGCGGTGAACGTAATCGACTGCATTTGGCAAAACTGGTAAAAAGTGGCGGCAACCTGTTGTTGCTCGACGAACCGACCAACGATCTCGACGTTGAGACCCTGCGTGCACTGGAAGATGCAATACTCGAGTTCCCTGGGAGCGTCGTCGTTATCTCGCACGATCGCTGGTTCCTCGACCGAATCGCCACCCATATTCTGGCATTCGAAGGTGATAGCCAGGTATACGCTTACGAAGGCAACTACTCCGAATACGAAGCCCACCGTAAACAACGCATGGGACAGGATGCTGATCAGCCGCATCGCATTAAATACAAGAAGCTGGAAGTCTAGACCATGTCAGATACCGACAAGCTGTTCAGTCGCCTCGATGCTCTGCTAGATCGTGTCGACCGGTTGATCCCGGCAGCCACCAAAATCGAAACCAGTGATCACTATCAGGCTTACCGATGGAGCGATGCAGGGCTCGAAGGTTCGCTGCAACCGCAACCGGACAATGTCGTTATTTATGCGACATCGAAGCGCAGGCATTTAATGCCAGAAAGCATGCAGAATAATTTAGACAGTACGATGGTCGATGGGCAGTTGCATTCCAGCGACAGCATCGAAGAGAAATTGAGATCGACCGAGTTAGTCACACCCTATTTCGTTAATTATTGATTTTAATCAACACATTTTCTTAACTTTAAGTATATATTCAGATAACGTAATAGAGGATAGTAAGCGAGTGGGTTTAGCGATAAACAGATCAGAATTTCTCAGTGGTCATATAAGCGGTCGGGGTCGATCCATCAGACCACCCTGGTCTCTTGCCGAAATAGAATTTAGATCTACCTGCAATAGCTGCGGTGACTGCCTGGAGAAATGCCCGACTCACATTATCGAATTTGGTCGCGGACAGATTCCAGTCATTAACTTCGATAAAGGCGAATGCCTGTTTTGTGGCGATTGCGTCGATGCCTGCCCCACTTTGGCCCTGCAAAGAAGTAAGAATCAACCTCCCTGGCATTTAACAGCAGTAATAGACATCAGCAAATGCCTGGCATATAAAAATGTCGAATGCCGTAGCTGTCAGGATCCCTGTGAAACCCGAGCCATCCACTTTCTCGCCCTGGCTGGAAACGCTTCGAAACCCAATCTCGATACCGAGCAATGCACCGGCTGTGGTGCCTGCTATGCCGTATGTCCGGTAAACGCGATATCAATCAACACACTTAATTAATGAGCAAAAATGGATATTAGCGGTGTACTAGTTCGGGCTTACCCTGAACATATCGATTCAATCGGCAAAGCGCTTAGCGCGATGCCCGGCGTCGAAGTCCACGGCAATAACGACGATGGACGAATTGTCGTCACTGTCGAACAGGAGGATGCCAACCAGATGTCGGATATATTAACCGACATGCAAACCATTCCCGGCGTACTTGCGGCGTCGATGATTTATCACGCGTTTGAATAGCCATCTTTCGGTTAAATCAATACGTAATAACGAACAAAGGTCAACAGGAGCCCTTCTAATGAAACTGAGTCGAAGAAATTTCATTAAAACCAATGCTATTGCAGCAACCGCTGCGGCGGCAGGTATTACTATCCCCGGTGTCAATCAGGCATTGGCGGCCAGCAAAGACGATATCCGCTGGGACAAGGCGCCCTGTCGATTCTGCGGAACCGGTTGCAGCGTACTGGTAGGCACCAAAGGTGGTCGTATCGTCGCCACCCAGGGTGATCCAGATTCGCCAGTCAATCGCGGTCTAAACTGTATTAAAGGCTATTTCCTTTCGAAAATTATGTACGGCGAAGATCGCCTGACGCAGCC
Source organism: Gammaproteobacteria bacterium (assembly GCA_030595795.1). GTDB lineage: Bacteria > Pseudomonadota > Gammaproteobacteria. Next base: position 18,586 of record JAUVCH010000073.1, on the reverse strand, counting down.
CTTGTTACGTATGCGAAACGGCGTATACGACAAAGAAGGTGACTTTACCCCAGTAAGCTGGGATCAGGCCTTCGATGTCATGGCAGAGAAATTTAAAGCCGCATTGAAAAATGACCTGGAAATAAATAAAGGTAAGAAGCCTGAAGAAATCGTTTCCAGCGTCGGCATGTTTGGGTCGGGGCAATGGACCATCTGGGAAGGCTACGCGGCTTCAAAACTAATGAAAGCCGGTTTCCGCTCGAACAATATTGATCCGAATGCTCGCCACTGCATGGCCTCGGCAGTTGGTGCTTTTATCCGCGGTTTTGGTTCTGACGAACCCATGGGTTGTTACGATGATCTCGAACATGCCGATGCCTTCGTACTCTGGGGTTCGAACATGGCGGAGATGCATCCAATCCTGTGGTCACGCCTGACCGATACACGGCTAACTAAGGAAGGTTGCGAAGTCCATGTTTTGTCGACTTTCGAACATCGCTGCTTCGACCTTGGCGATAACAATATGGTTTTCACTCCGCAAACCGATCTCGCGATTTTAAATTACATCGCCAACTATATTATTCAGAACAAAGCCTATAATCAGGACTTCCTCGACAAGCATGTCAATTTCACAAAAACCCCAACCGACATCGGCTACGGTCTGCGTCCTGAGCACCCGCTACAGCAAAAAGCTGAAAATGCGAACAAGGGTAAACTAAGTAAAATCAATTTCGAAGAGTACGCCAAATCGGTGGAACCCTATACGTTGGAATACACGGCCGAACTGTCTGGAGTCGAACCAGAAAAACTACTCCGTCTGGCCAAACTTTACGCCGACCCAAAACGAAAAATTTCCTCCTTCTGGACCATGGGTTTCAACCAGCATACTCGTGGCGTTTGGGCTAATGGCCTGATATACAACATCCATTTGTTAATGGGCAAGATTTCAGAGCCGGGTAACAGTCCATTTTCATTAACTGGTCAACCTTCTGCCTGCGGCACAGCACGCGAAGTCGGGACTTTTGCGCATCGTCTACCCGCTGACTATGTCGTTTTCAAAAAATCCCACCGTGACCTTGCAGAGAAAATCTGGAAGCTGCCAGAAGGCACCCTACCCGGTAAAAAAGGCTACCACGCCGTGCTACAGAACCGCATGCTCAAAGATGGCAAGCTCAATGCCTACTGGGTGCAATGCAATAACAATATGCAGGCTGCGGCGAACATGAACGAGGAAGGCTTACCCGGCTATCGTAACCCGGACAACTTCATCGTTGTCTCAGACCCTTACCCTACTGTTACCGCAGTCGCTGCCGATTTAATCCTGCCCACCGCCATGTGGACTGAAAAGGAAGGTGCTTATGGCAACGCCGAACGTCGTACACAGTTCTGGCGGCAGCAGGTTGATGCACCAGGTGAGGCAAAGTCGGATCTCTGGCAACTGGTCGAGTTCTCCAAACGATTTAAAGTAGAAGAAGCCTGGCCAGAGGAAGTTATCGCCAAACAGCCGGAAGTGCGTGGTAAAACTCTGTATGAAGTGTTATTCGCCAACGGTCAGGTCGATCAATTTGAGAAGCAATCGGTTACTGATAGCGAAGGCTATCAGTACGCTAATGATGAAATGGACGATTTTGGTTTCTATATTCAAAAAGGCCTGTTCGAAGAGTATCGCCGATTCCAGAACGAAGGGCCTAAAAAAGGTCACGAACAGGCACCATTCGATGTCTACCATAATTCTCGCGGCCTTCGTTGGCCGGTAATCGATGGCAAAGAAACCTTATGGCGCTATCGCGAGGGCTACGATCCTTACGTTAAAGCAGGTGAAGAAGTGAGGTTTTACGGTAGAGGTGATGGTAAGGCTAACATTATTACCGCTCCTTACGAGCCAGCCGCAGAAAGCCCCGATGAGGAATACGATCTGTGGTTAAGCACCGGTCGAGTACTCGAACACTGGCATTCTGGCTCGATGACCCGACGGGTACCCGAACTCTATCGCGCCTTCCCGGATGCGGTCATATTTATGCATCCAGAGGATGCTAAAGCTCGTGGTTTGCGCCGTGGTATGCCCGCTAAAGTAGTTAGCCGTCGCGGAGAAATCAACGCCCGTATCGAGACTCGCGGCCGAAATCGTGTGCCTAAAGGTCTGATATTTGTACCCTGGTTTGATGCCAGTCGACTAATCAACAAGGTGACACTCGACGCGACCGATCCACTATCCAAGCAAACGGATTTCAAGAAGTGCGCGGTTAAAGTGGTTAAGGCTTAATTGCTGACGCGTTATAGTCATGACCAAGCAGCAGACACAAAGCAAATCAGGTACTTCCGGGTCACCGGCCAGGAGACGGTTTTTGAAGGACAGTAGCCGTAGTCTCAGTATCGTGGCCTTAATGAGTCTCGGCCTCGGTGTGTACTCGAAACAATCGAAGTCACTACCCGCGAATGCCCTGCGTCCGCCCGGAGCGCTTGAAGAGCAGGACTTTCTCAGTGCTTGCCTGCGTTGTGGTCTCTGCGTACGCGATTGCCCCTTTGATACCCTTGGTCTGGCGAAGTCTGGTGACGATATTAATGTCGGTACACCTTATTTTAAGGCACGCGAGGTACCCTGCGAAATGTGCGACGACATTCCCTGCGTCGTCGCCTGCCCCTCCGGTGCGCTCGATAAATCTTTAACCAATATTGACGACGCACGTATGGGCCTGGCTGTCTTATTCGATCAGGAAAACTGCCTTAATTATCAGGGTCTACGATGCGATGTCTGCTATCGAGTTTGCCCGGCCATTAACCAGGCCATCACGCTTGAGCATCGACCGAATGAACGTACAGGCAAACACGCCATGTTTATCCCAACCGTTAACTCTGATCATTGCACTGGCTGCGGGAAATGCGAGTACGCCTGTGTACTCGAAGAAGCTGCCATTAAAATTTTCCCGCTGACACTCGTTGCCGGTAAAGCCGACGATCATTACCGTATGGGCTGGGAAGAAAAACAGCAGCACGGTTCCAGCCTGGTGGCTCCCGATCAGCAACACCTCTATAACCTGCCGAGCGGCCAAAGCTACGACTACGATAAAGAAGGTTTAATTTTTGAGGAAAACTCTTCAGGGGCTGCACAGTGAGTCCGAACGCCCATCCTGGACAGGAAGCCATAATAGCCAATGGCTGGTTTCAGGCGAACCGATGGTTAATCAGCCGTCGTTTAAGCCAAATTACGATTCTTGTTTTGTTTTTACTCGGCCCCTGGTTTGGCTGGTGGCTTGTCAAAGGTAATCTAAGTTCGAGTCTGACTCTGGGAATACTTCCTCTGACCGATCCGTTCGTGCTCCTACAATCGCTCGCTTCAGGACACTGGCCTGAAACAGCATCTATCATCGGGGCCTTGATTGTGATCAGTTTTTATCTGATTGTTGGTGGTCGAGCTTATTGCGCCTGGGTTTGTCCAGTTAACCTGGTCACCGATGCAGCTTTCTGGCTGCGCGAGCGTCTAGGCCTCGGAGGTGCTTCCAGTCTGTCCAGAAAAACCCGTTACTGGCTGCTTGGTGCCACTTTAATCATGCCAGTCGTTAGCGGTCAGATTATCTGGGAACTGGTTAATCCAGTATCCATGTTACACCGGGGTTTAATCTTTGGAATCGGTTTTGCCTGGGTAATATTACTGGCCGTGTTTATTTTTGATTTGTTCGTGACACGTCGCGGCTGGTGTAGCCACCTTTGCCCGATGGGTGCTTTTTATAGTTTGCTCGGCACACATAACCTGGTTAGAGTTCGAGCCGATAATCGTGCCGCCTGTAACGATTGCCTGGACTGCTATCGAGTGTGCCCGGAGCAACAAGTCATTCGTACCGTGTTAAAAGATGCTGAAAAAGGTATCGGGCCGGTCATCGATGCACCTAATTGCACCAACTGCGGACGTTGCATCGACGTCTGCGCACCAAACGTTTTTCATATGGGTTTACGTTTTAACAATAAGGTTTCGGTCGAGACAAGCCATCTAGACCGACCCAATCATTCTTCTGGAGTAGAGGTATTATGATGATCAAAAAATTGTCACTCATCGTTGTGATGTCAGTTTTAACAGGATTTAGTATGCAGACAATCGCTGATATTAACGGTGTATCCTCCTTGCGCGGCCCCACCGATCTGGATCAGGCCACCAATGCACCAACCATGAAGAAATACAACAAGGATGAAGAACCTATCGCGCGTGATTACATTCAACAGCCGCCGTTAATCCCACACAAAATTGATCGCTATCGAATCAACCTTAAATCGAATAAATGTCTGAGCTGCCATAGCTGGAAAAATTATCGCCAGTACGGTGCCACCAAGATTAGTCAGACTCACTTCGAAGATAGAGATGCTCACGTGCTGGCAAATGTTTCGGCCCGACGTTATTTCTGTACCCAGTGCCATGTACCGCAGGTTAATGCCAAGCCGCTGGTTGAAAATGAATTTAAACCGATTACTGCCATTAGTGGCGAATAAACAATTGCCTAAATGATTTGCGGGAAATTAAAATGACTAGCAATAATGACTCTTCCATAAGCCGTATCTGGGCTATTATAAAACGACCAACCGCCAGGTACTCGTTAGGCACACTGCTGATGGGCGGTTTTGTTGCGGGTATCATCTTCTGGGGTGGCTTCAATACCGCCATGGAAATGACCAACACCGAGGAATTCTGTATTTCCTGTCACGAAATGAGAACCAATGTTTACGAGGAATACAAGGAAACCGTTCATTACAACAATCGTACCGGCGTAAGAGCCACCTGCCCCGACTGCCATGTGCCCAAGGAATGGAATTACAAAGTGATGCGGAAAATCCAGGCATCGAATGAGTTGCTGCACAAAGCGCTGGGCACTATAGATACGCGTGAAAAGTTCGAAGCCAAACGGCTTGAATTGGCACAAAATGTCTGGAGAGCGATGAAAAATACCGACTCCCGTGAATGCAGAAACTGCCATGACTACGAGTCCATGGATTTTGTCGATCAGGGGCGCCGCGCGGTCAAACAGCATTCAGAAGGTCTCGATTCCGGTGACACCTGTATCGATTGCCACAAAGGCATTGCGCATGAATTGCCAAACATGCGTGGAGTGGATGCGAGTGCTGCTATAGGCGATAACTAACGCATCACAAAAGGGTCGGCCATCGGCTCGCTAGAGGTATTAATCCATACTGTTTTGGTTCGCGTATAATCATAAATGGTATCGATACCGCTCTCTCGTCCCGGCCCACTATTCTTGAATCCGCCAAAGGGAGCAATAGGAGAAATAACACGATAGGTATTGACCCAGACGATACCCGAACGAATCGCATCCGATACCCGTAACGCGCGCGCGACATCTCGGGTAAAAATGCCGGAACCCAGTCCGAATTTAGAATTATTCGCCATCTCGATAGCTTCTTCTTCGGTATCGAAACTCAGCGCGGACAGAACAGGACCGAACATTTCTTCACGTACGGTACGAACCTGTTGATTCGGACAATCGAGAATCGTCGGTGTGAAATACCAGCCGGTATCAAAACCTTCTGGACGTTTGCCACCGTGTAATAGTGTCGCACCCTCACTGATCGCGTCCTTTACCGATTCGGAAATGTGATCGAACTGCTCTTTGGTGGCCAATGGGCCAACCTGAGTGTCTTCAGCTAACGGATCGCCAATTTGAATCTGCTTTGTGCGTTCAACCAGCTTCTCAAGGAACTTCTCGCGGATGCTCGATTGAATAAAAACTCGCGAACCTGCCACGCAGCTTTGTCCAGTCGCGCCAAAGTTACCCGCGATAACACCATTCACAGCGCCTTCCAGATCAGCGTCTTCAAATACAATAATCGGCGATTTGCCACCGAGTTCTAGTGAGACAACTGCAAAATTTTCAGCCGTATTACGCACAATATGTCGGGCAGTTTCCGGGCCGCCGGTAAAGGCAACGCGTGCAACATCAGGATGACTGGTTAACAGACGGCCACAGAGCTCACCATAACCGGTAATCACATTCACAACGCCAGGTGGGAAGCCTGCTTCTTCGATAATTTTGGCAAACTCAAACATCGGTGCGGGTGCTAGCTCAGAAGCCTTCAATACCACCGTATTGCCAGCCGCTAATGCCGGGCCAAGCTTGGTCGCAGTGAGAAACATCTGCGCATTCCAGGGTACTACCGCAGCGACTACTCCAATCGGTACACGCTTGGTAAAAACATGCATGTCGGGTTTGTCGATAGGAAGGGTCGCGCCCTGAATTTTGTCGGCCAGGCCAGCAAAGTAGTAGTAATAATCAGAAACATAACCTGTTTGAGCACGCGTCTCTTTCGCCAGCTTGCCACTATCGATGGTCTCAATTTCACCCAGATGTTGTGAATGCTCACCAATAAGATCACCCAGCTTATGCAACATCTTGCCACGCTGAGTCGCAGTCATCTGTGCCCATGGCCCTTCATTCAAGGCGCGTTGCGCAGCTGCCACCGCTCGATTAACCTCGGCTTCGCCAGCAACAGCAGCGCTCGCCCACACTTCACCGGTGGCTGGATTAACAGACTCTAATGTCTTGCCATCTTCAGCATCGCACCACTGCCCATCGATATACATTTGATAGTGTTTCAAGAGATTTCCCCGATGATTTAGCTATTAGATTAAGGGGGTTGAGAGTATACAAAAATGGTTTGAAATCCAAGCTGATTGAGCCCGAACGATGCACGACAAGGATATTATTTGGTACCAGTGCAATCGTCGCTACATTAATTAATTGGGTGCGAAACCGAGTGCATGCCGAAAGCGGTTTTTAACATAAACACCGTCTCTCGGCGGTAGCACACGAGGTAAGTTCTCCGGTTTGATGCGAATGTCGGCAAACTGAAGACACTCACCTGCGCACAGACTGTCGGCAAGAGTTTTTACACCAGCCTGATCCTGAATAGTCTGTACATGAGGAAATCCGCAGGCATCCGCCACATCAGCCAGTTTGACACCGTATCCGGCGTGACTGAGTTGCATACCGGTTTCGCCGTAGTGGCCATTGTTCAGCACCACGATAGACAAATTGTGGGGCTTACGCAGAGCGATGGTAGCAAGCGAGCCAAATCCCATTAACATCTCACCGTCACCTGTGATAACAACTACGCTCTTATCCGGCTGAGCTTCAGCAATGCCTAAACCGACCATAGCCGCACTACCCATCGCCCCCCAAAGATAGAAATTATTATCGTTGTCGCCTGCAGCCATAACATCGTAGGAGGGAGAACCAAGGCCTGTCACAACTAACAAATTTGATCGATTTTCCAAAAGACTCGCGACTACGTCGCGCCGGTTCAGATTGTAACCCTCACTTAATCCACCCATTTCTTTTCACCGATAAGCTGTTGCCCAAGAAGAACCGCACAAGTACAGTCGCCATCAAATGCCATCGTACCGGCACCACGTATGAGTTTACCAACATCTTCTGGACGGTCGGCTCGCCAGGTCATCACGCCCATTAGTTTCAGGGCATCTTCAGTGGCCTGCCCCATAGGATTTTGCCATTGATTGAATTCGGCCCAGTCACCGCGCATCGTGATGACCATTAGTAACGGAAACCGGGCGCTGGCTGGAAGAGCCAGGGTATTAATACAGTTGCCAACCCCACTCGATTGCATCAACAAAGCACCGCGATTGCCGCCAAGCCAGGCACCCGCCAGATAGCCGATCCCTTCTTCTTCGGTCGTTAAAACAACAGGCTGAATTTCGTCATCATCATGTGCCCGGCGAAGTGCGACTGAGTGCCCTGCATCTGGCACATAGGCCAGGTGCTTAATACCCGTGCTCTTGAGCGCGGGATACACTTCGTTTTGCCAATCTGTTTGAATAGTCATTTTTTGATTATCCGAGGGTCGCCTTCAAATTGCCAGGTATTCCCCCGTGAACTACCAACTTTACGAACTGGAAAATTTTGCTTTGGTCGATAGTGGAACATCTGCCAGGGTCCGCGATTTTACAGACTTCTTTTTTCGACCTGGCAAACGTTGTAACAACAAAATTACGGCAATAAACGCATAAAGACCCGGCTCCAGGTAATCAGCCTTGGTAAGCCACAGGTAATGCATTATGCCGAGGATGAGAATCGCATAAACCAGCTTATGCAGTTTTTTCCAGGTCTTACCCAACTTTCTGACCATTGCATTGTTAGATGTGATAGCCAGAGGGATCAGCAGGATAAACGCAGAGAAACCAAAGGTAATATAAGGTCTGTCGATAATGTCTTCGATCATATCGCCCAGGTCTAACGAATGATCGGCGACGAACCAGATCAGAAAATGGCAAAAGGCGTAGAAAAAACAGTAAAGCCCCAGCATACGTCTGAATCGCCCAATTGCAGTATTACCTGCCCAGACCCGAATCGGCGTGATAGCCAGGGTGATCATCAGAAATCGTAAAACCCAGTCGCCCGTATCACGCGTAATGGTTTCTACTGGATTAGCGCCAAGATCACCAACAAATGCCTGCCAGATCAAAACGGCCATTGGCACGAGACATGCCACAAAGATAATCGGCTTGGCAAAGGGTGATTTTAATGACTGGCTCATTAACATTTTTAGAAATTAACACGTAAATCCATATCATCGTAGAGACTGGCGACTTCTTCACCGTAACCGTTAAACATCAAGGTATCCTGTTTAAAAAACTCACCGATACGGCGTTCTTTCTTTTGCGACCAGCGTGGGTGGTTCACCTCTGGATTGACGTTGGAATAAAAACCATATTCTCGTGACGAAGACATATTCCAGCTGGTTGATGGCTGCTCCTCGGTAAAATCGATACTAACAATCGACTTGATGCTTTTGAAACCATACTTCCATGGCACTACCAGCCGAATTGGCGCACCGTTTTGATTCGGCATGGTTTTACCGTACATACCGACCGACATTAAAGTTAATGGATGCATGGCTTCGTCGATACGTAATCCTTCACGGTACGGCCATTGTAACACCGAGCGATTCTGCCCCGGCATTTGCCGCGGATCGTGTAGCGTCTTAAACGCTACGTATCTGGCTTTCGAATTAGGTTCCAGTTTCTTCAGGATCGATGCCAGCGGCACACCCAGCCAGGGAATCACCATCGACCAGGCCTCGACGCAACGCAAGCGATAAATCCGCTCTTCGATGGCAGAACTATCGATTAAATCTTCCAGTGCATATTCACCGGGTTTACCGCATTCGCCACCGACCGTAATTTTCCAGTCGCTGGTATCGAATTTCTGAGATTTTTTGACGGGATCACCTTTACCAGTACCAAATTCGTAAAAATTGTTATAGCTGGTGGCATCGGCTTCCTTGGTGATTTCTTCGTCCAGGGTAATCACATTACGTTGGTAATCGCCTATTACTAATGATGCAGAAGCATTACTCCAGGGGCTTAACAACATCACTGTACCCAGAGTACCACCCGCCTTCATGAATAACCGTCTTTGCTGGTAGATTTCTTCGGGTGTGACTTTAGATTCTGATATTTCCCAGGGTTTTCTGACTTTAATCATTCTTCTTACCTTTGCTAGCTTGAGTGATTATAGTATCAACTATAAATCAGGTAATACTCATAACGTTTTTATAAACAATTATTAACGGAAATATCATGTCAGAATATTTCGCTACTATTCGATGGCAACGACAGGACGACGAAGCCTATAGTGACAATCAGTACAGCCGAGGCCATGAATGGAGTTTTGATGGCGGCGTCACTGTCCCAGCATCGTCTTCCCCACATGTCGTACCACTGCCTTATTCTGTAGAAGCGAATGTCGACCCAGAGGAAGCCTTTGTTGCCTCATTATCCAGTTGCCATATGCTATTCTTCCTGTCGATTGCAGGAAAAAGTGGCTTTGTGGTTGACCAATATGTCGATGAGGCTATCGGTATTATGGAAAAAGATGCCGACAATAAACTTGCCATGACTCGTGTGACCCTTAGACCAAAAATTAAGTTCTCAGGCGACGTGCAACCCGACCGGGCTAATCTTGAAAAGATGCATTACCAGTCTCATGAACAATGCTTCATTGCTAATTCGGTTAAGACTGAGGTTATTACCGAGGTCATAAAAATCGATTAGTATTGGGGATAGTCTGATCGATTTAGCATTATTTGAATAACCGCTCTAAATGCTTTAGATCTATCGCCCGGCATACCTTACCGGATGGTTTAAATGTCTCGACATCTTCTCCAGCAACGAGCGCATTGATGACCGATTCTTCAATCGATTCGACCGCAGCCAGATATAGCGGATCAAGGAACTCGTTATTGAGTTCAACGCGTGAAACCAGCGCAGTATCCTTCTGCGGAACGGGGCCAGCATTGGCGGTCGAAAACGCCAGAAATATATCGCCGGAACTGTTACCGCCGGGGGAACCACCACGACCTATTCCGATGGCGGCGCGTTTAGCCAATTGACGCAGAGATAACCCGGAAAGTGGCGCATCGGTTGCCAGGATGACGATGATTGATCCAGTTTCCTGTTCCTGCAATCGATCCTCTGTCATCAATTTCCCAACCGATTTACCCAGTATATTCAACCAGGGGCGTATACCGTGATTGGCCTGTACCAGCGCTGCGATCGTATAAATTTCACCCCCGATTTCGATCTGTCGAGATGATGTGCCGGTGCCGCCCTTAAACTCATAGCAAATCATACCGTTACCACCGCCGACCGACCCTTCCTCGACTGGTCCAGGGCTGGCGCTGTTCAGGGCCTGAATGGCATGGTCTGAAGTAACATGCTGTGTATTAATATCATTCAAAACACCGTCATATGTTTCAGCCACGACGGGCATAGCCCAGGCATGTTCATTTTTAAAGTAATCCTGATAGCGATCAATCATCCAGCGCGTCGCGCCGTGATGTACCATCCCCACAGAATGCGTATTGGTAATACAAATCGGCCCGACAAAATATCCCGCGTCATTTATCCAGTGAGTACCGGTCATCTCACCATTACCATTTAGACTATATTGCCCGGCCCATACCGGTGTAGGATTGTTTTGATCTTCGCGAGGCACTATTGCGGTGACGCCGCTGCGGAGGTTAATCGCAGCATCGGTCAAGGTGATAAACCCTACCCTTACTCCAGCCACATCGGTGATTGCATTATTGGGACCAGTGATGCCGCTAAAGGGTAGACCCAGGTCTCTGGCTCGTGGGTTCTGCGATTTATCAGTCATTCTATTATCTGCATTGATTCAGGCATGGTCTGAAAATATTTTATCAGGACTTGATTTAACCAGGCTATGTATATTTTATACGAAGCGCTTATTGCGGCTAAATTTGCAAATATGTGCATAGTGCCCAGCTTGTGCCGTTAGCGACTATTCCCAAAAAACTGCAGAGGTCTGCTATCGAGAAAAACGGTTAAATCAAGAAAGCTGTCATTCTCAATTCAAGCGCATTAGTCGCAGAGGTGCCCAGAGCGGTCATTAAAAAGGACGAATTATTTCAGAAGCTGACCAACTGGGGGGGGGTCAAAAGGCAAGACGCGACCCGTCAAGTCTTACTCATTGCCTGTTCCTCAAACTCTACCGGACTGATATATCCCAGATAAGCGTGACGCCGTTTTAGCTTCGGTTAGGTAATAGCGATTTATCGAACATTAAGCCGTTAACTAGATATTAATTCGGAACTTATCTTGTTAAGCCTGAATTAATTGCTGCTAGTATTAATAAGAGCGCAATAGAAGTTAATAAGGGACCGTAGTAAATTATAAATAGTCTAGTTTTATTCTTGTAAAATCGTTTTAGTGGTATCGCGCCAATTGTTTGATTAACTCTGTCGTCTTTTGACAATTTTGAATTTGGAAAAACAAAAAATGGATAAGCAATAATAAAAGCAAGACAGAAATAACAAAACACTAATACAAACAGATTTAACTTGTCACTTAGTGCGGCCAGTAGAACTCCCATCTTCACGACCCACCAAAATATTGTCCAAACTATAACCCCAATAACCCAGCCCCGGGATAATGGCTCCTTATCAGGGGGAGAGAGCCAAAAATAAGCTATGTATCTTCTGTAGATTGTAATTAAGATTCCAATAAGTACCAGCCAATCCAATTCGGAAGGTGATAGTTTGATATCGAATGTAAATTCAATAAATCGACCGAAATGGGCGACTATTAACCGGTAAAACTCAATACCTTCAAGAATAAATTTCTTCCAATCAAAGATTACGTCACTTAATGAGGCAATAGAACTAAAGGAAAAAAATACGGAAATTATCCATACTACTTTTGCCCAAAATGGGGACTTGTTCCAATATCTTTTTACTTCATCAATTATATTTTTCATTTACAGGAATGTTTATCGATAGTTTCCAGTTATTGTGTCTGTGAGTGAACAAGAAATATAGTTTTTTACATTGTTCAAAGAGTTTTATCGACAATATCGTTCTTTATTGGATGTCTAACCCATTCCATCCTGAATCAGCAATAAGCCGGGCTTAGTATCAGACTGGTGATGGGAGGTGGTTAGTGGTTAGCGGTAAGCGGACGCTGAAATTAGGATGATGAATGGCGCAAAACGACCCAGACTGAGTGAAAACTCAAAAAGTAAGCACGGGCTTAAAAATATTTACCACCGTCCATTTAAAACTACATCAAAATCTATTTGTATTACCCACTTTGAAGTCAAAGCAGGTATGAATCGAGACCCCACTTACCACAATAAATTTTTGCAAATAGTTTTCACACAGTCTGGACCCATTGCGGACTTTTAATATGTAGGTTCGTAATGGTAGAAAACTGTCTCTTAGTTAATTACTTGAACGAGCTCAAAATCAATGTCATTTGGTATTAGTTGATTAATAACTAACTGTTCTTGCTCGTTTGATATTCGATCTGTAGGTGATTTCACCTCAACAAACCTTATATCGTTACCTTTATAAACAAAGAGATCCGGCCATCCTCTTTGTTCGTAATTTTCAACTAATTTAAGAATTTTATCCCTCCCCAAGCCTTTAAATAGAGAGAATATTGCTGTACTTGTAATACCTTTTCCCTTGCCTAACTTCGCTACGAGAGAACCATTTTCAAGTACCTTTTCTATTTGGAGTAATAGTTCTTTTGAGCCAAGTTGATCAATAATGGCATGTAGCTCAGTAAGATATCGCGGAATTTTATTTATCTGGAATAGAAATAATTCATCCTTAGTAATGCATTCAATCAATAATTTAAATAAAAGGGCCTCAGAAAAAACACCTTCCCACCCTTGGTTTACGTAATAGTCTAAAACTGCATTTTCTATGTTTACTGGCTCCCCTGTTAATGGGGATATCCAAAGTGTTTCATTCCCAACTTTTACCTTCTCGACTTTCAGCTGGGTGATTTTATAAGCACTTTCTTTATTCGAAATTTTGTCTTCGGCTATATTTACCAAATAGACTGGGGTACTTAATTTCGATAGTAAATCCACATGAATTTTCTTAAACTGTTTTAGTGACTCGGTCTGCTTCCATATTTGTCTTATTTTCAAAAATATTGGAGTGCTGCCTTCAAAAACAATTAGTTCTGGAAACCCTTTACTCCTTCCAGCAAAAATTGGTAATTTTAAAATATCCGGTTTACCCTTCAGTTTTACGGATACAAATTGTGCTACAACTACAAATAGCGATCTAAAAGTGGCATTTGTGATTTCGGGCAAGATGATTCTCAACTGATTGATGTGATTATCAAGGTTAACATGAGGGTTACTATCATTTTCAAGCTGGTATAGAAATTCCAAGTTATTAGCAACATGATTTTTTTGATCACCATTTATTAGGCCCTCAAAATTCTCATATGATGATGAGGTAAATACATCTTTGAATTTTTCATTTAATTTCTGCCGTAAATCAAAATATACCCCAGGTAGGTTCAATTGTTTATAATTTGGATTTAAGCGAGCTATTTCATCTTCTACCTTTGCTTTTTCTTCCGAAGAAAGCATGTAACTCAAGAGCATAAAATACAGTAAACTCCCTGTCTCAATCCCTTTAAACCCGTTACTCCTATACCATCCGAGAACAGCTTGATCTGGGCCCTCATATTGTCCTGTCTCAGGGTTAAGATATGATGCTGATTTTCCTTTTGTGAGGGGGATGTCAATGGTTTCATAATCCATAAAAAGATTTTCCTTGTAGATGTGAAGTATTCATATATGTACCTATATTACGAAAGCTTTAATTCCAAAATCACTATCCTCGCACCTTCTTATTCTACAATAATTCGCTGAATACCCCAGATTGTCCGCCAATTTCCTTACAAGTTTAATATCAGATTCAGGGGTATCTAAGCCAAAGCATATTTGTTTAAGATGACCTTTGTCGATTTTAAATGGCCCCTCATTTTCACGGATGATTCTAACCTCGGATTCGTATCCCCATATATCACCTTTAATTGTAAGAGTTTTTATTACCAAATCATTCATGAGTTGGTCAAAGAACTCTTGCCAATTCCCATGATCTTTCTCGAATGTTTTTATGAAGAAATCTCTAAGCGGGTTCTCGTCATACTCTACTCGGTCAATGCCTATTATTTTATTTTTATCATTTAGGAAAGTTTCAGGAAATTCATATGTTAAGCATAAACCCCTGTGCTCATCACCATAGTGCGACCAAAGCAAGGGATTCTCCAAATCTAACGAGAATGAACACACAGCTACAGTTGCAATTTTATTTTGGAGTTCACTTAGAGTGTTTTCCATAGTATTTACAAATACCTCTAACAGATCTTTGGGGATTCCAGTTAGCATTGGTATTGCATTTCTTGCAGCGCGAGCAATATAAACCTGACAATCAAACGGATCGTTAAGTTTTGGGGGGGAAGCACAATATACCGTATTGCTAACAAGACTCTGGAGAAGGTACTTATTTATACTTCGATACTTGATAAGGGTGAAATCATCCATAAAAATATACGCCATTGATTTTTTGACACGCACGAATACTGTGATATGTGGCAAAATGTACGCATATCCTCTCACGTATGTTCCAGTTCATCAAATGACCGCTAAGTGCAGTGACCGGCCGAACAAGAGCATCAACCTCAACGACAGCTTAGTGGATATTAACCCCAGATTAATAAATAGCGACTTTCCTGTCCTAAAATATCTGCCGGTTCAAATCAAAGCAAAAACGCATTACCACTCTCTCGAATAAATCACAGGAAACCAGTCTTCTCTTAGCCTTTCACCATCCTCCATGTCATGCCCCGGAAACGGCGGAGAAGTGGGTCCTGCTCTCGTCACATATCTGGCATCATCGCCATTAAAGCGAACAGAAAAAGCTCTTCTACGGATATCTGTGAGATTCCCCCTGGCACCATGCAATGTTTTATAACTGAACGCGACCGCATCTCCTGGCTCCATTTCCCACTCCAGGATGCGCATACCTTCCGCATCTGGGTCGGGGACTGGCATGTAAATGTCTTCATCTGCATAAAAATCTTCAGCCGAGGCCCAACGTGTTGGCAGAACTGCTTTTTCCCATAAATGCGAGCCTGCAACCAGTCGTAAACTCGCTTTCCTGACCGGATCAACCGGGCACCAGAGGCTAACATTCTGTTCTCCATCGACAAAGTAATAAGGCGAATCCTGATGCCAGGGCGTCGGCAAAGTAGTCCCTGGTTCCTTGACCAACACGTGATCGTGAAACACCTGCACTGTTTTTGACTCCATGAGTGCTGCGGCAACCGCCCCAGCCTGCGAGTTTCGAATGACATCTTCAAATTCTTCGATTCGCGTCCAGTTACAATAGTCATCAAAAAAGCGACCAGCCTCGCCCTGCTTTAAATTTTCCGAAGCGAATCGCCCGGGGTGAGCCATGTTTTTTTCAATGCCCGCTTTGATAATATCGACCCAGTCATTAAACAGGCCCTTGATCAGCACGGCGCCATCGGTTCGATAGGCGTCCATTATTCCCTGATCCACAAATGCCGAATTATTCATTTTGTTCTTGCCATAGAATTAATATTGATGGAAATTCTGGATTGTTATTGTCATAATTTCAAATAATATAAAAATATACTAGTTATAGTTTAATGTTATCTGTCAATCTTCGACACATCGAATACGCAATTGCGGTTGCCGAGCACGGCAGTGTTTCTCTGGCTGCGGCGGCTATTCATATTTCCCAACCCGCTTTATCAGTAGCTATTGCGGCACTAGAAGATCATCTAGACCATTTATTATTTATTCGGCGTAAAGGCAGCCCCTTAGTTTTAACCTCGTATGGTCAGGAATTCATGACTAAAGCAGTCCAACTAGTCGCCCAGTTTGAAGCACTCGGAAAAACAGATTATTCTGCAGAACACCGTCGGCCGGTGGTAATCGGCTGTTACGAAGATTTAGGTCCATTGTTAATAGGCCCTATTCTGTCAGAGGTCGAAGAACGCTACCCGGATTCAAGCCTCTCTATTCAAACCGGAAATTTCGATTTTTTGTCGAGGGAAATGCTAGCGGGTCGGATAGACCTTTCCGTTACCTATAACCTGGGGGTTGATCCGAGCCTTGTTAGCCGAGAAATCACAAAAATCTACCCCCATATCTTGCTTTATCCTGACCACCCCCTGGCAGCCTGCGAGAAAATACGCATTAAAGATCTATCCGATGAGCCATTGGTGCTGGTTGATCAGGGGCGTAGTCTGTGGCACATGGTCGGCCTGTTTCGAGAGCATCAAATATCCCCCAACATAGCTCACCGTGCCGCCACTTATGAAATCATGCGTAGCATGGTCGCAAACGGCCTCGGCATAGGTCTCTCCTATACCCGATCGAAATCAACCACCAGTCACGATGGTAAACCCCTTCTGGACAGGAAAATTGTTGACGGCTATTCCGCCGAGCCGATGGTTACGGTTTCGAACCCGGCGAATCCTCTGTCTCCTTTCGCTAAAGAGATAGAAAAACTAATAGCCAATATTGCGTCGTAGGGGCACCCTTACAAGTCACAAAAAAGCTCAATCAACCCATTTACGTGCATTACGGAAAATTCGCATCCACGGGCTATATTCACCCCACTCCGGTGCTTGCCAGGAATTCTGTACGCTACGAAAAATACGTTCCGGATGGGGCATCATGATAGTGAAGCGGCCATCGTCGTTGGTGAATCCATTCTGACCCAGTGCCGAGCCGTTGGGGTTAAGCGGGTAATACTCACTAACCTTTCCACTTGCATCAACAAAACGCAAACAGGCAACTCGTTGATCCAGTAGCTGTTGGCTGCCTGCTTTTCTTGCTTCAACCAGCCCTTCACCATGCGAGACCACAACCGGCATCATTGAGCCGACCATGCCATCCATAAACAGAGATTTCGATTCGAGTACTTCCACCATAGCGACCCGTGCCTCGAATTGTTCGGACTGGTTGCGTACAAAGCGTGGCCAATTTGCTGCACCGGGGATGAGTTGGTATAGATTTGACATCATCTGACAACCGTTGCAAATTCCCAGACCAAAGCTATCGGAGCGATTAAAGAATGCCGAAAACTCATCGTAAGCACGTGGATTATAAAGAATTGACTTAGCCCAACCTTCGCCCGCACCCAACACGTCGCCGTAGGAAAAACCACCGCAGGCAGCGATGCCCTGAAAACCAGACAAGCTAACTCGCCCACTTAGAATATCACTCATATGGACATCAAAGGTCTGGAAGCCTGCGCGATCAAACGCGGCGGCCATTTCAACCTGGCCATTCACACCCTCTTCTCGCAATATAGCCATACGAGGGCGATGACCACCAACATAAGTAGCGGCTATATCTTCGTCGGTGTTATAAGTTAATTTCGAAAACAGGTTCGGCTTTTCATTGTTCAACAGCAAATCGAATTCCTGTTGCGCGCAATCGGGGTTATCGCGTAACCGTTGCATCTGCCAGGTAGTTTCGGACCAGGCCCGGCGCAAGTCGACAATCGACTCATCGACGATGACATCTTTTTTAAAAAATATTCTGATCGACTCTGAAGAAACAGGCTTTCCAAGAATATGACAAACCTCTGACAGCCCTTGTCCAGACAAAAGGGATTCAACCCTCGACAAATTCGAGTCTGCCACCTGAATCACCGCCCCCAGCTCTTCAGAAAATAAAATAGACAAAGCATCGACACCCAGTGCAGAAATATCGAATTCCAACCCGCTACGTCCGGCAAAGGCCATTTCACACAGAGTCGTTACTAACCCACCATCGGAACGGTCGTGATAAGCGAGTAGTAAATCTTGTTCGAGCATTTTCTGGATCGCATTAAAAAAAGCTTTGAACAAGGAAGCATCGTCGAGGTCGGGGCCGAGGTCGCCGGTTTGGCTGTAAACCTGAGTCAGTGCAGAAGCACCCAGGCGGTTCTTTGACTGCCCCAAATCGATCAACATTAGCTGCGAACCTGCCTTACATTGTTTAATCTCTGGGGTACAGGTTTTACGCACATCAAACACCGGCGCAAAAGCTGAGATTATTAATGATAAAGGTGCTGTAACTGATTGTTTAACAATCTGTTTATTGGCAACTTCATCCCAGGTGGATTTCATTGATAACGAGTCTTTACCGACTGGGATGGTAATTCCTAATTGCGGGCATAGCTCCATGCCGACGGCTTTAACTGTATCGTATAAAAGCGCGTCTTCACCCGCATGCCC
>JAUVCH010000067.1 GCA_030595795.1 Gammaproteobacteria bacterium | reverse complement strand
CACTATAAACACAGTTTTACTGAGATAGATTCCCGTTATATCAATTAAGTTATCCAGGTTCGACCCGGTTGGGTATGCCAAATCAATCAGCGCATGAACCTCGGCCAGGACTGATTGTCTTGTAGGAACTGGACTACATCTAGGTCGCAGAATAAACGGTATAATTACATATCTTTGAAATTATGGTAATAACTGCTAATCTGTATGGACAACTTTATATTTGCAGAACGAGCATGGCCGACATAGACACTAAAGATGGAATCTCTCAGGTAGTTCCAATTGATACCGATGCGGAAGTTTCAGAGTATGCTAACGGTCTTCAAGTTGCATTTGGGAATGCGGATATAATAGTCACTTTTCAAAAAAATGGCCAAACTATTCGAGTTATGAATATGTCATTTACCTTAGCTAAGACTCTTTCTCAAATGCTAGGGGGCCTGATTGACAATATTGAAACCAAAGGGGATTTCAAAATTCGAACTACAAAGGAGCTAGATACTGTTCTAACACCCGAATTCAAAGAGAAGAAGCATTAGATGTTAAGTGAATTTACGATTTTATGGAGAAGTGATACGAGCCCGGAGCTCAAATCAGCTATCGAGGAGCAGCTCGAAAGTTTTAGTCTACTTGAAAATAACTGGAGCGTGATGAATGAAGGCGAACTCATTTCTCAAGAAGTGATATCACGTGCGCGCACTGTTTATTTTAAAATGAGAAATTTGGGCCTGGATCAATTTGAGGTTCAGCCTGGACTCTCTGGTGAAATTCTCATATGTGGTCAACAAGCCGGCGAGGCTATTGAAATTATCGTAAATCCAGACGGGAGTTACGAATTTTACTTAGAAAAAAATGGCGAGGAAATGGAGAGTAAACTTGGTCTTAACAATAAAGAACTACTATCGAATCTAATAGATCTAAACGCATGGAATATATCAGAGTACTCGAACCAAAACATTACCAAAAATCAAAGGCAAGATACTCCCGGCTGGCCTTTAAACCATCCTCAGGGAACGGAGGTATCTCAGTATTCAGTGCAGAATGCGCCCTACCGCATAGTGGATCAATCTGTGGGCACATTCAAGAGTACTATTGCAGCCTAGCCGGAGAACCGGCTAGATTCTGGTCGATTGACGATTCTTGGCTTAAAGAGGTTGTTCAAGAGCCATTAAAGGAATCTATTGAAATACTCCCAACAGATGCCCAAGACCCGTGCCATCACGATATATTTGGTTTTCCTGCTAACGGTACGGCAAGTAAGAATGTATTAGTCAAGGCGTGGATCGATACTTCTGAAATGTTCTTTGAATGTGACGGCGTAGAATATTCCATACTTGATAAAACGCATTTATAAAAATAGCTAAAAGCCTGCCTAGATATAAGGGGACATTACCATTTTTACTAGGAAAAATGAGGCATCACCACCTTCCTTCTTAACGAACCAGCTCGCCACTAACCCCGATTTCAAATTCCCAACCCCGCTCCCCTTAAAATTCTCAACCCCCACCCATCAACCGCAATATAAACGGCTTAACCCCAGCCACCCCGTCACGATCGACCACCCTAATAGTCTCCGAACCAACCACTGCAATATCAGCTTTCCCTCGGATGAACTCAAAATCCTCATTCGACTTCACGCCAAACCCCAGCGCAAGCGGAAGGCCTGTAGCATTTCGACAACGCTCGAGATAATCACCGAGATCATCCGAAAACGCGGTATCTTTTCCAGTCACTCCCTTACGTGCGACGGTGTAGATGAAGCCCGAACTCTTTTCGCTTAACAGGCGCATACGTTCATCCGTGCTGTTTGGGGTAAAAATATGGATTGGTGCTAATTCATGGCGAGCCATTGCGGCGAGATAGTCACCCCCTTCTTCGGGTGGCAAATCAGGGATGATTGCTCCACGGATTCCAATATCAGCCATGCGCGCAACAAATGCATCAACACCATTGCGAAACAGGATGTTGTAGTAGGTCATGAACAGAAATGGAATGTCAAAACTGGCTGTGATTTTCTCGGCAATCCGCAAGCTTTTCTCAACTCGCGCACCCGCAGCGAGCGCATCCGAATTTGCCTTCAAAATTACCGGGCCGTCAGCCATGGGTTCGGAGAAAGGGATCTGTAGTTCCATCAGATCGACACCCGCCTCGACCATTGCCTCAACCATGCGCAGTGAATCGTCAAAGTTCGGATATCCAAGTACGATATGCGTCATCAGCAACAGTTCTTTTTGCTCGCGCCGGGAGCGAATGTAAGACTCAAGCATTTTGGTACCCCTTCGCTTTGGCGATAATAAATTCTTCCCACTTTGGATCTTTGAGTGCATCGGCAACGGTGAAAATATCTTTGTCCGCCCTCCCCGACTGGTTGATGATGATGACGTCGTCCGGATCCAGATCGCCAACTTCCTTGAAAGCCTGGGCGAAAGCATGCGAAGACTCGAGCGCAGGAATCAAGCCTTCGCGCTGCACCGTGAGGCTCATCGCATCGATGACTTCCTGATCAGTTGCAGCCTCAAATCGTACACGACCACTTTCGCGCAAACTGGACAGGATTGGCGACACACCAACATAGTCGAGTCCGGCAGAAACACTGTGCGTTTCCTGCATCTGGCCATCGTCATCCTGTAGAAAATAGGTTTTGTAGCCCTGCGCAACACCGACAGACGCATCGTCGTAGGCAAGCCGGGAAGCATGTTCCCCGATTCCCTTGCCTCGACCGCCGGCCTCAACACCGACCAACTCGACTTCGGGGTCATCGAAAAAACCACTGAACAAGCCCATTGCGTTGGATCCACCACCGACGCAGGCATAAGCGCGTCGCGGCAACTTGCCCGTCTCACGCAACACCTGCTCCCGTGCTTCGGTACCGATGATAGACTGGAACCAGCTCACCATCTCGGGAAATGGATAAGGTCCGCAGGCCGTGCCCAGCACATAGTGGGTATCGTCCATATTGCTTACCCAGTCGCGGAAAGCCTCATTGATTGCATCCTTTAGAATTCGACTGCCATCGCTGACTGGTATCACTTCGGCACCCATACGTTCCATCCAGAACACGTTTGGACGCTGGCGTTCAACATCCACTTCGCCCATATAAATGGTGCAGTCAAAACCGAATTTTGCCGCCATGGTCGCTGTTGCTACGCCATGCTGGCCCGCCCCGGTTTCGGCAATGACACGAGTCTTGCCCATGCGTTTCGTCAACAGTCCCTGCCCCATCACGTTATTGGCTTTATGAGCGCCGGTGTGATTCAGGTCTTCACGCTTGACGTAGATCTGAGCGCCACCGAAATGATCGCTAAGATTTTCAGCCTGGGTCAACGGCGTCGGTCGACCGGAATAAGAAGACATCAAGGCCTTGTATTCCTGCCAGAAGGCAGGGTCGGCCTTTGCTTCGAGATAAGCCTGTTCCAGCTCGTCGAATGTGGGTACCAGAATTTCAGGGATAAATGCGCCCCCAAACTGATCGTAATAGCCTCTATGTTGCATGGTCGGGTTCCTTGCTCTGTAAATCAGGAGTAGTAATGGTTTGCGAAAATCGATATCGGTCGGTTCGACAGTAAATCTCAGCGAAAATGGCATTGCGGTATTGGCCGAAGTGAAGATTTCGGCACAGTTTCAGTACTGGCTTACCGGCTTTAATTTCAAGCAATTGACTGGTTTCGTAATCAGTCTCGACAATTTCAAAGTCTTGCTCGGCACTGGTGGCCTCAAGAAAATAATGCTCACGTGCAACTTGTGACAAAGAGGCATTCTTTAGATCGATATTCTCGAGGTCAGGAAATAGCGCTGCATCGAGATACAGAGTTTCGAGTAACACCGGTTCGCCATCAATTCGGCTTAGCCGCCGCACTTCATAGACTGGTTTTCCGACAAGATTATCCGGCAAAATTTCGGAACCGGTTACCTGTCTTTGCGGTGACAACAATTCGATTTGAACCGGCAATGATAGTTCCTTCAGGGCTGCACTGGTTCCAGTTAGTGAAAACAGATCGATACGTCGAGTTGGCGGTAAAACAAAGGTTCCCGCACCGCGTCGGCGCTGTAGAATACCTTCCCGCACCAGTAAATCGGTAGCCTGGCGTACGGTCGGGCGACCGATTCCGAATTCTCGGGCCAGCTCGTTTTCCGATGGAATTTTCTCGCGCACCGCAATACCGCCACGATCAATATCTTCGCGCAAACGCAAGGCGAGTTGTCGGTATAGTGGAATCGGAGAATTGAGGTTAAGCAACATAACGCGAATGAGTTTACGTCAATTAACTTAGTTGTCAATACAACTTGACCAATTACGCAAATCGAGTTTATCTGGAAATACGCGTTTAATCGGTATATTGTTCCCTGAATAGCACGCTAAAACTTAAGGAGATTAATAAAATGAAATATATTTTGCTCGGTTTAATTAGCTTTTCATTCACGTTCCCCGTATTTGCCGAAGAACTCGCCTTCAATATCCTGGCGCAGGATGAGGCAGTGGTAAAGGAGATAAAATCCGAAGGAGAGAATGTGTGGATCAAACTAGCGCCGAATTTTCGGGACGATAGCATTACGTTACGCATTTCCAACCAAAATAAAGCCTCTTATCGAATCTGGTTTAATAACGAGAACGACCTTGTATCCTCTATACCTCGCGGAAGAAATACATGGTCAGACCGTGTCCAGACTAAGGCCAGGTACATTGAATACTGGCACAACAACGTTCTGGTGTTACACCTCGAAAGAAAATAATACTGGGAATTGCACCTGCTACATCCATGCAGTCGTACCAGGGTAAAGCCGCAAATACTCAGGGTCAGGCTGAGTATCCACCCATATTGGACAAGGCTGCTCATATACTTTCTATTGTTGATATGATTAAGTCTTTACTGCATGTAGCAAAATTTATCAGTTAGATTAAAGGGTTATAGCCGTGCATTATTTTGTCTGTTTTGTTTTTATATTACTTACCGCATGTGATGGCCGCCCTGAGAATATTGCGCTTGGTACATTAGAACGAGATCGAATCGCTCATGCTGCGACTGTCAATGAAGTCGTAGTAGCGCTGCCCGTTAAACAAGGCAGCAAGGTAGATAAAGGTACTCTTATAGTAAAACTTGATGATACCTTTCAAAAGGCGCAGGTCAGTAAAGCCGAGGCAGAAGTTGCCCAGGCTGATGCCAATCTCGAAAAGTTGCGAAACGGCGCTCGCGTAGAAGACGTTGCTGCTGCCAGGGCAAGAGTGGCGGGGTCAAGAGCATCACTGGTGGAAAGTGAAGCAAACTATGAGCGTTCACTTAACCTGCGAAAACAAAAAGTAATCAGCGAAGCAGGGCTAGACAAAGCGCTGGCATCACGCGATGCGAGTTTAGCCAGTTTGCAAAGTGCTCAGGAAGAATTGCTCAAATTAACTAATGGAACACGTGAAGAAGATCTGAGCATAGGCGAAGCGCGTTTACAATCCGTTACCGCAGTACTCGCCAGTGAGAAAAAGAAACTGGCGGACTTAACTATCTATGCTACTCGTGATGGTATTCTCGATAATCTCCCATGGAACCTTGGGGAGCGCGTCACCGCAGGCAGTCCAGTTGCTATCGTACTTGCAGGTAAAGCGCCTTTTGCCCGAATCTATGTCCCGGAACCTTATCGTGTAAAAATAAAGGTGGGTGATACATTAGTCGTCCATGTTGATGGTCTCGAAAGACCAATTTCCGGGCGTTTACGCTGGATTGCTACGGAGTCCGCATTTACACCTTATTATGCGCTAAATCAGGAGGAAAGATCTCGCCTCATGTATTTGGCGGAAGTTCAATTACCAGACAGCGAAGCTCACTTACCTAACGGAGTACCCGCACAAGTTGAGCTACCATGAGCGAGCTTGTAATCGAAGCTTCAAAATTGAGTCGAAATTTTGGTGACTTAAAGGCGATACAGGAACTGGACCTGGAGGTGGAAAAAGGTCGGATCTATGGATTTTTAGGCCCCAATGGTTGCGGTAAGACCACAGCGATTCGTTTGTTGACAGGCTTATTAAAACCAAGCGCCGGAGAGGTTCAGGTATTAGGGTTTAACCTACCACGAGATGCAGAAAAATTGCGTTTGCATATTGGTTATATGACCCAGAGATTTTCGCTCTATGATGATCTAACAGTAAAAGAAAATCTTCAGTTTGTCGCAAGAATTTATGGCCTGGTGGGCCGTCAACAAAATAGTCGTATAGATGAACTGCTAAATACCAATGGGTTAATTCCGCAAAAAGATCAGATGACCGGCAGCATGAGTGGCGGTCAAAGACAACGCCTGGGTCTCTCCGCTGCTACCTTGCATAAGCCTGAATTACTGTTTTTAGATGAGCCAACTTCCGCCGTCGATCCTGAAAATCGCCGAGAATTTTGGGAACAATTATTTGACCTAAGTGATCAGGGCACGAGCATACTGGTTTCGACTCATTATATGGATGAAGCAGAGCGCTGCCATAAACTGGCAATATTAGAAGAGGGCATTAAACGTGCAGACGGTTCCCCGGAAGAACTAATGCAGGATATGGGAGCACATGTCGTAGAGATAGGTTCGACAAACTTGCGCCAGTTAAAGCAGGAATTATTAAAACTATCCGATGTGATCTCTGCTGCCCAGCTCGGTGCACGTCTGCGAGTCCTGATCAATAACAGTATTGCCGATCCCCTGGCTTTTCTAACCCAGCAAAAAAGTATTAGTGCCGAAGCGAATATATCTGTTGTTAGGCCAAGCCTGGAAGACGTGTTTGTTACCTGTACCGGTGAAGGTAGGCAATGAATGCTCTATTAAGAATATACGCCATCTTTAGTAAAGAGTTAACGCAGCTTAAACGTGACAGGATGACGTTTGGTATGGTGGTGATGATTCCACTGATACAGCTGATGTTATTTGGCTATGCTATTAATACCAACGTACGCCATATACCCGTTGGCGTAGTAGATCAAAGTAAAACAGGCTTAAGCAGGGTTTTGATACAGACCATCAGTGCTACCCAGGTGGTGAAGTTCACCGAACATTATATCAATGTTCAACAGGCTGAAACAGCGATTGCAAGTGCTGAGGTGCGTGCTGTATTGGTCATACCGAAAGATGTCAGTCAACGACTGGTTCGCCATCAGTCGGTTGGTTTAGGATCGCCACCTTCGAGTGATGAAGAGACCAGTCGCCCCGTTGCACAATGGGTGGTCGATGGTTCAGATACGACGATAGCCGCAGCTATAAAAAGTCTAAGAAATATGCCCTTGGCTGAATTACTAAGCAAACCGGTAAATCGTACTACACCAACCTTTGAAGTTACTCTGTTATATAACCCAGAACAGCGTACTGCAGTGAATATAGTGCCAGGCCTGGTCGCCATAATTTTAACCATGACCATGATCATGTTTACCTCAGCCGCGATCGTGCGTGAACGTGAGCGGGGTAATCTGGAAATGTTGATAACGACCCCGGTACGTTCGATCGAATTGATGCTGGGGAAAATAATACCCTATATGTTTATTGGTGCATTACAGGTCGTCATTATTTTAGGGCTGGGAAACCTGGTGTTTAATGTACCTGTAAATGGAGGCCTATGGCAGTTAGCAGGTTCAACGTCATTATTTATTACCGCTAGCCTCACATTAGGCTTAGTTATTTCTACCATTGCTAAAAACCAGTTGCAATCTACGCAGATGACAATATTTGTGTTATTGCCATCAATACTATTATCCGGTTTTGTTTTTCCTTATGAAGGCATGCCTGAAGCAGCGCAATATATAGCGGAAACTTTGCCAGCAACGCATTTCGTGCGTTTGATACGTGGCGTAGTTTTACGTGATGTGGAAATGATCGATATGGCATTTGATGTATACTGGCTTGCAATATTCACATTGGCAGGCTTGGCTGTGGCATCCTTAAGATTTAAGAAAAATCTGGACTAGTAACCTCAAAGTGATTGATTATCAAACAATCACACTAGTGTTTTACTTCTATTGATAGAAATCAAAGTCATCTACAATATGGTTTAGTAAACTGCAAACAGTATCTCCACTGTTGTGTTTTCTGTTTGCGGTACTAATTATTTTAACCGTAAACATATTAACGAAAGTATCCTTCTACGATGGAATATAAAGACTATTATCAGATAATGGGGGTTGAGCGCAATGCGACGCAAGACGAGATAAAACGTGCCTATCGAAAACTTGCGCGTAAATATCACCCCGATATCAGTAAGGAAACTGATGCCGAGCAGCACTTCAAAGAAGTCGGTGAAGCTAATGAGGTGCTGAAAGACCCGGAGAAGAGAGCCGCTTATGATCAACTAGGCGCCAACTGGCAAGGTGGGCAGGACTTTAATGCGCCACCAGACTGGGATGCCGGTTTTGAATTTGGCGGTGGTGGTTTTACCGGTGGCGCGCAACAGGGTTATAGCGAAGCTGATGCCAGCGCTTACAGTGATTTTTTTGAATCGCTTTTCGGTCAGGGTTTTCAGCAGTCAGGCGCCAGGCAAGGTGGTTTTCGACAGCAGTCCGGTTTTCAATCAGGCGGCAGTGACCATCGTGCCAAGATTCTGATCGATCTGGAAGATGCGATGAATGGAGCCACACGTTCGATCAGTCTGCGCGTGCCAGATGTTGATGCTGGCGGTCACGTCACTACAAAAGAACGTGTGCTAAAAATAAATATTCCGAAAGGTATCAAACAGGGCCAGCATATTCGCCTTGGTGGCCAGGGTAACCCAGGACTGGGTCAGGGCAAAGCCGGTGATCTTTACCTGGAGATCGAATTTAACTCACATGGCATCTATCATGTCGAAGGACGAGATGTGTACCTGGATCTGCCCGTCGCACCGTGGGAGGCTGCACTGGGTGCCAGCATTAAAGCACCAACACCTGGCGGCGTGGTGGATTTAAAGATCAAACCGGGTTCTGTCAATGGCAGCAAGATGCGACTTAAAGGCAGGGGTATTCCAGCAAGCTCCAGTAGTAACAGCGCTGGCGACCTGTATGTGGTATTACAGGTCGCGTTACCGCCAGCCGGTACTGACAGTGAAAAAGCAGCTTATGAAAAAATGCAACAATCGTTCAGTTTTAATCCGCGCGTTAAGCTAGGGGTATAACACATGGTCAAGCAGACAACAGGTATTCTCAGCGGATATATTCTGGAAGATGAGACACGGCTGACCCTACGTCAGTTATGTGATGCATGCGCTGTCCGTGCCGAGTATATCATCGAGCTGGTAGATGAAGGTTTCATAGAGCCTAGCGGTGTAGAGAGGTCACACTGGTGCTTTAACGGCATAAGTATCAAACGCGTACAAACAGCAAAGCGGTTACAGCATGATCTGGGTATCAACCTTGCCGGTGTCGCATTGGCGATAGAGTTGATCGATGAGATCGATTTTTTGCGTGCCCGGCTTGATAGAATGTGAAAATTTACCAGGAGAAAATGTTTTGCACTATGTGTTCGAGACTCTGTTACAAGATGACATCTTAGACAGTAGGTGAAATCATATAGTTACTAAAGATAACAATAGTTCCGGCCACAGAAAACGAAATAAAACACTCGGTGTTCCTGAGCTGATTGCCATTGCGCTCGGCGGTATGGTGGGTGGTGGTATTTTTACCATCCTGGGGGTTTCGGTTTCCATGATCGGTGTTTATACACCGGTGGCGATCATCATCGGCGGAATGATCGCCTTCCTGGCCGCTTATTCGTATATCAAGCTGGGTGTCTATTATAAAGACGAAGGCGCCACTTACTCGTTTTATAAAAAGACTTTTCCTCAATCACCATTTGCTGCCTCTCTTATAGGCTGGTGGGTGATCTTTGGTTACATCAGCACACTGGCACTTTACGCTTACACATTTTCCTCTTATGCGATCAGCGGTTTTGCTTTTTCTGGTAGTGAGTGGATCCGAAAACTTGTGGCTGGTGCGGTCATCCTTGTCTTTACACTGATCAATATCTGGAGTGTAAAAGGCATGGGTAAAATCGAAGATCTAATGGTCTACACCAAGCTGGTGATCCTGGTCGTTATATCATTCGTACTCATCAACAACAGCCAGACGACTATTCCTGTGTTGCTGCAGAGTGAAAAAGATGTCGGCCTGCTTTCTGTTTTGATTGTTGCTTCTATAACATTTGTCGCTTACGAAGGGTTTCAGCTCGTGATCAATGCCGTCAATGAAATGGAAAACCCTGAGAAAAATATTCCCAAAGCTATCTATTCTGCAATGTTTATCGCCGTTATTATTTATTTTGTTATTTCACTGGGTGCTATATTGACGATTCCTTTCGACGAAATAATAAAAAACAAGGAATTTGCACTGGCCTCCGGTGCTGAGCATGTCATCGGTCATTGGGGTACTGACCTGGTTATTATCGGGGCTATGTTAGCTACCAGCAGTGCTATTAGTGGTACCTTGTTCGGTGCATCAAGGCAGATGAGCGTCATTGCACAAGATGGTTATTTTCCAGGTTTTCTTGCCCGGCGTACAAATGACATTCCTGTTTATGCCATTTTCACGATGTCGGTATTTGCTTTTTTTCTCGTACTCGCGGGTAACCTTGTCGTTATTCTTGAGTTTGGCAGTTTTACCTTCTTACTGGTCTCTTTGCTTATGGCATATGCAAATTTCAAGATTCGCCACTTGACGGGTTCGTCGGTAGTGATTTCCGTTTTGTCTATACTTGGATTAATGTCTGGAACGATGCTTATCATTTCTTACGAGCTAATGAATCAGCCTGAGCAATTGTTTTTTATTGGTGGCCTGTATATTTTACTAACAGCAGGTGCCTGGATTTATTCAAGAATAAGTTCAAAAAAAATAGCTATAAGTACATAGAAAGGAACAATGAATGAAGAGATCCTTGATCCAGTTGTGATCAGTGAGCAGCAATTTTGGTATAATATATCGAGCATATAATTTAATCTCCCATATTCCCCAATATTCCGATTTCTCACCCCTAGAAATATCCAATTCCTGCCGGATAGTGTTTTAAATTGATCGATATAATTTCACGGCTGGACGATTCGGGTCATTTCCTGCAACACCAAATCGTCACGTGAGTTTTTTTGCCGGTAGGCGACAGCGGTGCCTACTTCGGGAGAAAGCCACCAGGTGCGGGTTCCCCAGCGTTCACTACAAACCACTTTGAAACTGTCATATTCACCGATAACAGTTTTTATGCGCACTCGATAAGGAATTTCGCAATTACGCCTTCCCGACCAATTGAAACTCAAAAATGAGCTGGTGCCGCTTACTTTATAGCTGAATTTTTGACCGACTTTGAGTGGCCAGATAACACCATCGTTAAACTTAACTTCGGATTTACCAGAACTTGGACAATTGTTCCAGATGCTGGCCGGTGCAAAGCCTCGCGTGGTTCGTGTCCATTCACATCCGTCGCTACGACTGTAGGAAGCTATGGAATCGTCTCCTGCGATTTTACGCATATAACCGGGCTTGCCGTTCTGATCAATATAATGCCATTCCCAACCGATGGCTCGTTTACCAGGTCCCGCCATTTCGCCTGCAGGATCGAGAATCCCGAGTTCTTCAAGCGCATTTACCTGAGTAGTAAAGCTGAAGCAAAAGACCACCATGAGCAGAGTGATGGGCGAGAAGAGGAAATGAGTGCGCTTTAACTGCATAGTCGCACGATGTACCTCTGGTTTAGCTAGGACGCCTTTCGATGCGGCAATCGCCAATCAGCCCGGACAAAGTGACAGGTATAACCATTCGGGAGACGCTCAAGGTAATCCTGATGCTCGGGTTCAGCTTCCCAGAAAGGCCCCGCTGTCGCGACCTCAGTCATCACCTTCCCCGGCCACAGCCCCGAAGCATCGACATCGGCTATGGTGTCATTGGCAATTCGCAACTGCTCGTCATTGCTATAATAAATTCCAGACCGGTAAGAGATGCCGAGATCATTACCCTGACGATTTGGCGTGCTTGGATCGTGAATCTGAAAGAAAAATTCCAACAGCTCTCGGTAACTCAAACGCTCAGGATTGAAAACGATTTCGATAGCTTCGGCATGCGTGCCATGATTACGATAGGTCGCGTCGGGAACATCGCCACCGCTGTAGCCCACTCGTGTCGATATCACGCCCGACATCTTGCGGATCAAATCCTGCATGCCCCAGAAACAACCACCGGCTAAGATGGCGCGTTCATGTTTTGATTCAGTCATATAACTCCCCGGTCAGTATTAGTGCGAGTTACAAAATCTCATGCTTAGGGTAATCGCCCAGATTTCAAGTTTTCCACTCGAAGACTTTTGGGGAACCACTCGCTCTCCCTTGAATTCTGTGGACATATAGCTTTAATAACTCAATCCCACTGATTGAGCTTCTTACCGTATCTTAACACCTTTTTTTTTTGCATTTTCACTTTGCTCCGGGTCAAGGAGCAAGTATTTCTGAAGTGAGAGCTGCATTTGGCAATTAAGCGTATAATCAACGACATGTCCGCCAGGATCCCGCTGACAACCAGGTTGATCAAGGTTGAGCCGCATGAGTTGCCCGCTGCGGTCATGTCATTCCTGTTTATTTTTATACTGATGGCGTCCTACTACCTGCTGCGACCGGTACGTGACGCGATGGCGAGTGACTGGACCAACGCCGAGCTGAGCTGGCTGTGGACCCTGAACTTTTTTATCAGTGCTGCCGCGGTACTGCTCTATGGGCAGGTGGTTTCCAGAATCGAACTGAGGAGACTGGTTCCCGGAATTTATTCGTCGAATACCAGTCTATATCGACAGAATGATTGTCTGTCAGTTCGATAAATAAAGCAAAATACTCAGGAATAAACCCTCGGCTTATGATTTTTGCTAACCCCAGCCTGATTCCAGGTTAATGCTGGAGGCAGAATTCCCATCCACCACCGAATCTAGATCTAAAGAGGTTTACAGTCCAATGGTTCGCATTTTCTGGTTCAAATCGGTTGCCGCGAGCGTCATTCTTTTGTTTAAGCCAGCCGACGATATCGTCATCGGTCGCTTCGAGGCAGACAGCGGCACACCCTCGCAACTCATTGATTTGAAATCGAAATCGAAATCGAAATCGAACAATATGGCGCTGTAATAAGGCCTTAGGGGCTCTGTTTTACGGATGAAAACATTACTTTCAGGAGAAAGTTTGATGCTTCACTCTAATCGTTATTTTTTTGCCCAGCCATGCCTATGCCTGAAATAACAGTATCAATTTATAATCGTTGGGTGCCTATGACTTATTTTTTTCAGCCTTATCCCTGTCAGGGAGTTCCCTGAATCAACCCACGTTTGGCCAGAATACTGATCGTTAACTCGATCTGAGCCTCGACAACTTGGCGGGGCTGCGAAGGATCCATGGTTTCGGACTGCATCGACCAGACCAGTTCACCTGACTGGATATCGTAGAGATTGGTTTCCAGCGTTACTACCTTATATTGGTCGTAGTAGCCATCGTTCGATTGGTGAAAAGCTTTATCGTAGTAGGTGAAATAGGTCATATTTTCATCCTGATAGTCTGGCTGTCGATAAACCTCCTTTTCTTTAATACCTGCCAGGCGCATAACTAGCACGGCACCCATGTTTCGTCCCTTAATCGCATTTTCGACAACCTTTCGCGACAGATACAGGGAAGAATCTATCAGTTCGTAGCTAGGGGTCGCGTTAACTTTCAAGGCCGCGAGCCCTGCGACAAACTTATCCTCGAATATCTGTCTCCGCCTTGACTGCGAGGTAACGCCGATAACCAGAATATTGTTCAACTTGCCCTTAAAGCCTTCATTATTCCACTCCGTGACTGGACTGGTGTTTGCACAGGCCGTTATCACTAGCGCCGTTAGGGTCAGGGTGATGGTTTGATACAACTTGATTTGATTCAAGGATAACTCCATTGTTGATTTATTGATCGGACCGGTTGTTTTTCGGCACGGACTCGCCTTCGACCTCCTGATCGAGGACGGCGGCTGCTCCTTTTATTGCTTCCTGGGGAGTCGTGGCTTCGACCAGTACCCGGCGCGGGGCAAAATGAATACCCTTCTCTTCAAAGACTCTCTGGATTCGGGTAAATGCCTCGCGTCGGATCAGGTATTGCTGGCCAGGAATGGCGGTGAATTTACAGCGGATGATCAGCGCTGAATCGTCCATGCGGTTGACGCCCTGGGATTTAACCGGTTGTAGCATCAGCGGCCCGAAAACCGGGTCTTCCATCATGTCGAGTCCGATCTGCTTGATTGTTTTGCGCACCATTTCAATATCAGTCTCGAAGGATATGCGCAATTCAAATTTCATGATAGCCCAGTCGCGACTCCAGTTAGTCAGGCTGCGGATCTCTCCGTAGGGGATGGTATGCACCGGGCCATTGTGATGACGCAGTTGGAATGAACGCACCGATATTTTTTCGACCGTACCCCTGATCTGGTCGATGACAACATACTCGCCGATGCGAAACGCATCATCGATGAGGTAGAAAAAGCCCGAGAAGATATCGCGCACCAGCGACTGCGCACCGAATCCAATGGCGATACCAACAACACCGGCGCCCGCTATCAATGGTCCGATATTAACGCCGAGAGCAGACAGCGATATCAACACCGCCATCACGATAAGCGTAATCTTGATGAAAATACGAATCAGTGGCAGGACGGTTTCAACCCGAGTGCCGCCGAGTCCACCTGCGTCGGATTCGCCTTCCTCTTCATCTGCAGGCCCTTTGCCATCGTCGAGTTTGCGTTCGATCGAGATGCGGATCACGCCCCACAGGGCCCAGGTCAGTAAAATAGTGATGCCGATGTCAAATAGCGCGCTCGCAAAGCGTTCGCCGACCAGCGCTGCGCTAATCGTTTCAACATCGAGATGCCACAGGCGCACGAATATCGCGAGTAACGCCAACACCATTAATACCCGGGCGTAGCGCAACGCGGTGGTGATGTAACCGGGTTCGTAGGCCTTAGCCTCAATATCTTGCGCGGTTGCCTCGAGCTCTGCTGAGTATGGCTCGACCAGAGCGACAGCGGCTGGGCTTGTGTCACTACTCGCCTCGGCAACAGGCACTTCCCCGACCGATGTCTCTTCCTCTTTATATCCGAAGTAACGGGTGATCAGCCATTGCAGGCCCCGATCGAGATAAGGGATCAATACAAACAGTAACAGGCTGCCCAGGCCGGGCACCAGTGACGATTCACCCGTTACTGCCAGCTTGCCGACCGACATAAACCAGATCACCAGCATGTAAACAATCGCCAGCATCCACCAGATGCGCGCTAGCCCCTGCCGGATACTGCGGCTCTCGGGAGCCTCGCCGGAAATCAGTTCAGAGCCGTAATGTCGCAGGCGAATCGCCAATACGATCAGCAAGGCTACAAACGCTCCCCCTAATATTATGCGCAGCAACTGCTCGGTTTCCGCGTCGGCACCAAATTCGCTCGCTACCTTAATCATCGGTAACGGCAATACCAGGGATGCCGCCAGTATCACGGTCCAGGCCAATATCTGTTTCGCAACAGCATCGGGTACCGATACCAGGTGAGTGCCCGCTTTTTCGGGTGAGACCACTTGTCGAACTGCCAGCAGGACAAGCCTGATTAACACCAGGCACCAGACGACCTGGTACCAGAGCAATTGTGCGGCCTGCGCCTGTTGTCCGCTAATTTCCACAAACAATAGCGCACCAATGGCAAAAGCGCCGAGCTCGGCAATGCCCATCACCGCGACATAACAGGCCAGGTCAAAGCGCTTGCCGAGTGAAAGCACTTCTACCTGCCTGGAGGCCGCTTTCTTGAGCAGGCGTCTCACCAGGCGTTGGGATATCCAGCCAACCAGCAGCAAGCCGATCAACTGGAACAGCAAATACCAGCCGCTAACCTTGCCGTTTTCGGTTATCTGCTGCCAGATAGAACCGGGCAAGCTGCCAAGTTTGTTGCCCGGAGTAAACATGCGGGCAAGCGCATCCCAGACCACGTGCATGCCTTCGCGCGCCAGGCCAACATAGGCCGTTGGGTCGACAGTCTGGCCCTGTTCAAGCACCAGTTTGTCGAGCTGGGTAATGATCAATTCGCGTACCTGGTCATCGGAAAGACGCGCGATCAGATCGCGCACCTGCTCACGAGTCAGATCATCGGGAATTTCAACAACGGCAGGTTCTGCGTCGCCCAATGGCACCATTTGCGCGGAAGCTGGCATAGATGTGCCGAGGAATATCCAGCAAAGCAGCAGCCCTGGTAGTAATCGGGTGAATCTAAAAATCAATTGTTTCATTCTCACGCTGTTACGCCCGTTTATTAGAATTTTTACAGTGCCGTTAGACTAGCGGAAAATGGAGGCCGTTGCACAGGTTATGGCTAATCTGACAACAGGATATCAATCCCGATAGGTTCGACATGGGTATCCTGGTCTCACAGATAGTATCAACCTAAGTGCGTTTTCACGAATTCAAAACGGATGTCCATACATTAACCAGGCGGCGGCATCTTCATCAGACCAGACCAGATCAAGACGGCCAATATTGTTGTTAGCCATGATACGCAGACTCAGGCCAAAATCCCACTTCATTGATTGATGCAATTCGTCAAAATCCCATTCGGATGCGACTCGACCGGCTTCGACAAAGCCTGAAATTTCCCACCACTGCAGGTTGGCAAAATCGAGAAAGGTCAATTTTTTGAGTAAATCCGACTTGGGAATGACGCGATACTCGGCAGAGTAATAAATCGCACTGTTATCGTGAAATCGCTCAATCGGAAAGGCACGCAATCGATAAAGCCCTCCGAGTGAGACCCCAAAATAATGTGGCGCGGAATCGTCGCTAAATGTATGTGCCGTCCAGGCGTTGATTGCGATAACCTGCTGTTCGGTGTTGGCATTGTTTGCTATTTCGAAAAAATGACTGATCTCAATCTCTCCGATAGTCCATCTTTCATCATCATAGATACCGGGGTCATGCTTAACGCCAATATTGGCAATACTGCCGGTGCTGGGGTTAATCGGGAAATCGGTATTATTGTATTTATAAGATAATCCGATACCGGAAGTTTCCAGACGGAACGAGTCATCGATATCCTCATAGTCGCGATCATGGTGAAACAGCGAAGCTTGAATATAACTGCGTCCAGACTTATACGGGTTAAAGACGCCGCCACCGCTCGCACCGCCTACCAGCAAGCCGTTACTCAGTGTATAAATATTAATTGCGGTATATCTGGCGTGACCCATATCGAGCACATATTTGAAATCGATCTCGATCCAGTTCGAGTACCCTTCGACAGCCAGGTAATTTGTCGATGCTGAGTCGTTACTTCCAGCAGGGGCATCATTGTTTGCGATAGAAGAATCGAGGTAAGCGCGTTGCTGGGGGAACTCGCCGAGTCCAACACTGGCATCGAGAAACAAACGCGGAATTCCAGAAAACTGATAGTCATTAAAATAGGCATAGGCCGCCGCAGCATTATCGTCACTAATAAGCGCAGTAGCTATGAAACTATTTTGTTCCTGAGGCAGACCGCTAATGCCGCCACCGACGCCTAATACAAAGCCCATCGCCTCAGATGTAAATCCATAAGGCACGAAATAGGGCTCGGGTTCTCCATTTTCACGACCCAGTTCGCGCACGATCATATCTGCAATACTGGGCCAGACTGAAAGCGGCAGTAGTATCAATAACAAAATGGCCGCAGGTAGCGTTCTTTGCTTCATCGATGTCAGTAAAACTTAAGTTACGTTTTGCATGTGAATGAGTTTATCTAATATTGTCGTTGAGTTATATTGATGTCTTCATGTTTCGGGGATAATTAATGCGCCATACTAAAAATCATCTGTCACAACTCGCCTCATTAGTTGTCACCATCATGCTGCTGTCGGCTCTATCATCAGGAAATAAAGTTGCGGCGGAAGAAATTAAAAATGTCGCGTTTCCAGAAAAGTTCATGTTTCGTTTATCCACCTACAATGTCACTGATGCTGACACCGATATTACGGTGTTCGGCTCCTCTGGAATTGGAACATCCATCAATTTTGACAAAGATCTCGGTGGTGAAAATACTGTTAGGGTACCGAGAGTCGATGCCTACTATCGGTTCAACGATTATCATCGAATTGAGTTTTCCAATTTTCGTACTAATCGAGATGGTCGAGAAACGATAGATATCGATATTAATCTCGGCGATCAGTCATTTGTGGTTGGCGATACGGTCAATTCTCAGATCAAATTTTCCCTCACTAGAATAGGTTACGGCTATTCGTTTTATCATTCACCAGAGGTAGAACTCACCCTGACCGCCGGACTGAATATAAACAGCTATGATTTTAAATATAAGCTCGCCAGCGGAGGGTCGTCTTCCTCATCAGACGCTAGCGCGCCCTTGCCGACTTTCGGTTTACGCATGGCTTACAAATTCAACCCGAGATGGTCGCTACGCTACGTTTCTGAAACTTTCTTTATCAAAGTTGATGATAGCCTGGAAGGCACCTTGCTCAATTACGAGCTCAACGTTGAATATCGTTTCGATAACCAGTTCGTGCTGGGCGCGGGTTTCGCCAGGACCAGCACCGATCTGGAAGTCGATGACAACGACTGGAAAGGCAGACTGTCCGATAGTAACCGCGGCTTGTTGTTATTTGCGGGCTATTATTTTTAGGATCCAGACTGTATAAAATTTAATTTATAGCGCCTCAGTTTGGTAATTGTTTAAACATCGTGCGAACCGCATAGGCGATGCGTTTCTTAATCGCCTCCTCGCCGGGACTTTCCTGAACTTCGGCGGTGGCAGAGCCAGCCCAGATTGCAAGACCAGTTTTGGCATCAACCAGGACTATAGTAAGCGCGCCCAGTGGCACATTTTCCAGCGTTGTCAGATTACTTTCGGGATCAATGCCGAGTTCCATACTATCCATATCGATGCCAGCAGCGAATGCAACCACCAGATCTGGATCGAGCGAATCTTCGGTCATACCACGAGCGCGTAACTCAGTGTCGATGTGGAATTTTACTTCGGCATCTGCATCGAATTGCGGCGGTTCCCACTTGCCTTCGGAGTCGTAGACGATTGCAGCCGAACCTAGCCAGGTATACCTGGAGTAGCCTTTGAAATTTGCTCTCGGATCGGCCTCAGCTTCGACCATGATGTCACTGGTAACGCTACTGGCGCAGCCCGTGATAAACAGCGTGACGCTGAATAGAATAAATAGATATTTGTTCAAAGTGTTTCCCCTGTTAATAGTTTACATTTAATTTCTAGTTATCAAATACTGCTACCCACTCGTTAGCAGTGACCGATTCTCTGAGCCGGTAGCGTAGCTCGATGCTGCGGTTTTGTGTAGCGCCCCATTCAAGATTGAGCGCTTCGAGTGTGCCCATGATTTGTTTTGAGTCGGCCCCGTGATCCAGGTATAAATCCCGCAGGGTATCGCCCGAGTTGAGGAACACCTCATTGAAATTTTCGACCTCGGTTTTGAGTTCATCGAGAACCAGCATAGACGCCTCAAGGCCAGCGGGGTCGTTAAGCACCAGCTCCATCCGCTCCCCAATCTGGTCGACATCGGCTGGGGTCAACATCGAACCACCCAGCAATCCTCCACCAAACAGATACATGGCTAACATCGTTATCAACATGTTAGCTTGCCCCCGTTGCACGGCCATAAACCAGTTGACGATGATTGAAATTGTCAAGCTGGAATTCGGCGATAACTTTCCATTCGGCCGCAGTGGTGGCAGCTTTCATGCCGGCAAGCAGCTCGATGAAACGCAGCTGATTTTGCACACGTTCACGGTTGTAGATACCGACTATCCCGATAATTACCTCTCGACTGACATCGTAATTCGCATTATGCGTTTTCAAATCCTGCCGGTACTGTTGCAATAAACTGGTCGATTTTTCAATCAGTTGATCGCGTCGGTCGAGTAAATCGAGAAAGCGCGCGGCACGTGCCGGATCAGTCACAGTAGTCTTGATCAACGTCGTTTCGTCGGCGCGCAATTGCGCGGGGTCTAAAACTTCTTTAGCGCAGCCCGTTGCGCCTAAAATAAATATTATGAAAAGAATCAATAAATTTTTCATGTGTTTAAGTTTACCACCAATATTGTCATTTGATACCAGACTTACAACGCTTATCTCCTCTTTCTGCCACTACCGAAAGAACCTTTCATGCGTTCGCGCGAAGCCCCACTTTTCCGTGCATTAAAGGAACGATTCAAGCTATCGCGTTTAGATGAGATTTGATTCTTGTTGTATGAAGTCTTGTTTTTCCAGCTGTTTTTATCACGCGTTTGCCAGGAATTGTCCTTGCGACGTACCACGTTTCCTTCTCGGTCGGCAAAGAGATCGTTGGCTCTGTTCTTAGCTGTCGCCGAATTTTGAAAGCTTTGCTGCAGCGCTTCGCGGTCCACATTGCGCGAAGCATTTTCCGCACGTTTATAGAGGTTATCTTTGCTAAATTGTCTCAGTTCAGTAACGGGTCGATTAGCCAACTTATCGGAAATTTTTTCGCGGTTACCGGCACTGATATTGTTACCGATATTGATTTCCCCGATATTAATGTCGCGATCTTTAATGACGATCGGACCCCGATAACCACCACCATACCAGCCGTGCCCCTGGTGATGATGTCCATGACCAAAGGTGAAGCCAACCGAGAGGAAACCATTGCTCCAGGTTAAACCGTAATTCCATCCAGTCCAGGGGTTGTAACCAACATGCAGCCCCCAGGTACCCGGCCGTGGATAGTAGATCGACCCGACATAAGGCGGGTAGTACCAGCCGCTGCCATAGACCGGTACTCCGTAGTAGGGGAATGACCATATATAACCGGGGGTATAACCGACATAAACGATCTCTGGAGTGGAATCGTAGATGTAAACATATCGAGTGTTATACACGGGAGAACTCGGTGGAATTTTCGCGATTGCATCTTCGGGAATTTCATCGGCAACTTGCCAGGGACCTTTTGCCGAGAAAGAGACAAACCACACACCATTGTCGACGGCATAATATTTTTTATAGATGAGTAGTACCTGACTACCGGTATTTATCGCATAGGCGACATCGGTTCCAGGAATTTTTTCGAATTGAGGTTTGCCGTCATAGTCTACGGTCAGCTTTGCTTCATTTCTTTTGATCGCTGCGGTTTGCGGGATTTGCGCATCCAGAATCGCAGCCTCGGCTTCAGGGGTTCCGGCAACGGATGTCCGGATACCGCCTATATCGGAAGCCGGGGGAATCTCGGCGAAACTCGCGGGCAATTCATCTGCGCGCACGAAAGTCCATGGACCGGAGCTTGATTTTGCCCGGAACCAGCGGCCCGCGAGCAGCACATACTGGTTGCCGCCAGCCAGATCCCGCAACCAGGGTGTCTCGGTATTCTTGACATAGAGTAGTTCACCGCCCGGTAAAGATTCCCATTTTGCCTTGCCGTCGGACACGATAAGTTCGGTGGGTTCTGTCGAGACCACAATTTCCGGCGCATTGTTGGCTGATGATTTGTTGGACAGGCTGGAACCATCGGCCGATTTCGGTAATGCCTCGACCAGTTCGGTTGGCACCGATTGAGTCATTTGCCAGGTACCCAAAGCGTCACTCGCGGTGAACCAGGTCGTGCCGCTCGATAAATAAACCTGATTGCTATTTTTATCGCGCACCACCAGGAATGGTGTATTCACGGCACGCTCGTAATGACTTTTCTCTATCTTGCTGAATCGTGGCTTGCCATCATAAAACAACAACACGGCCAGATTATTCTTAAAAATTATACGCGGCGGATCATTCTTCAAATCGGCCAGACTTTTAACTTCTAGCTCGGCCGATGCCAGGCTAGCCGACAGGCGTTCCAGCGAAATTTCAAAACCACTTCTGGGAATGGCATTTTCAATAATTTGAGTGAAGCGTTGTTCGCTGGCATCTTTTGAATCCGGCCAGCGTACCCGGGTGACTTCAACGCTATGAATAGTGGCGGTTCCGTTATCCTGATCGGTATCGATAGTCGCTTTAAACCAGAAGGCACCAAAAACAGGGTCCGCCTGGTTTTTAATCTCGAGCGACATCGCACTCCGCCCGAAAAGTTGATTACCCTGCAATTTTTCAGGCTGCGGTTGATAGACAATAATCTTGCCTTCGTCGGCGATGACTTCCTGCGGCCAGCTAATTGCCGCATTCGCGCAGACATTGAAGCTAAACGCCAGAATGGCCAGGCAGCACTGTAAGAATAACCGGGCAGAATGTTTATTTACCATATTAATTTCCATTACTCGCTCCATGCTATCTTAAAAACCTGCCAGGCGTTCGAAAAACCAGAATGCCGCAATGCCGCCAATGCCATATGTAATAGGCTTTTCAATATTAGTTAGCCAATTCCCGGAGTTGATTGTAATTACCTTCAGCAGAAAATTTATCAACCAACCGAGTGCCAGTATTGAAAAGACAAACACCACTTGCCCGATTTCTACCCCCACATTAAATGCCAGCAAGGCGGCCGATATTTCTGTCTGTGGTAATCCAATTTCACTGAGTGCCGAGGCAAAACCAAAGCCGTGTAATAAACCAAAACTGCTTGATACCACAATGGGGTAACGCCAGGTCAACGTGTCACGTCGGTCTAATGCAATTTCTCTAGCAAGGAAAACAATCGACAACGCTATTGTTGCTTCAATGGGTGGGATCGGTAACCGCACTAGCTCTAACCCGGCAAGGGTTAACGTTATTGAATGCGCAAGGGTAAAACCGGTGATGGTAATCAAAATACGTCGCCAGGTCCCGGCAATAAATATCAGGCAAGCAACAAACAACAGGTGATCAAAGCCATTCAAAATATGCTCTACACCAAATACTAAATAGGTATTAACAACACCCCAAAATTGCGGTGCGCCTTTAACAACAAACGAGGTGGATGATGCATTTAAACGCGCCGTTTCAGATGTGCCATCTAGTCGCTGAATGCGGACTAACACATCGGTAGAGGCACGCTCTAATCCTTTTATTGAAATTTCTACACCCGCGAGACCACCTTGCCGACTAATGGAAGAACGCTCAATATAGGCCCCACCAATAAAGGAACTACGCACCTCTGATACAGTTTTCACATCAGCAGGTAATACAACATAAAGACTTAAGCGCTTATTTTTTCCTTTCGCAGGCACTTTCCATAACATATCGAAAGTAGATTCATTTGATTGAGTGAGCTCCAAATAGGCAGGACGATATTCATCGGCGAAGGAAAGTGAAAAACTAAAAGTGAAAAGTGAACAACTTAAAACAATAGCTGCAATAATTTTACTTATGGTTTTTATACTAATTATTGGCACCTAATTTTTCCTTGTAACCAATTTTTCAACTTTCAGTTTTTCACTTTGTCTTTTTGATGTCTTTACGGTTGAAACTAGCATGGCAATTAATTCTTTACACTCAGGCTGAATACTTAAAA
The DNA here is from genome assembly GCA_030595795.1 of Gammaproteobacteria bacterium. Lineage (GTDB taxonomy): Bacteria > Pseudomonadota > Gammaproteobacteria. The sequence continues at coordinate 954 of JAUVCH010000067.1, read as the reverse complement.
ACTGTTCTTCACTAATAAATGCTGTATCTTTTAATAAAGATAACCAATATTCTGTTTCATTAGCCTCTTTTAGGGAAATACTCATTTTATTTACAAAATCAGCTCTACTTTGTCCAAACTCAGCCTCTCGAATAAGCGCACCAACTGCAGTGCCACTACGAAGCACTTGCTTACTCAACACATATTCTTTTTTATCTTGCTGCAAAAACTGACTCAATTTCACAATACGAATCGCAAAACCATAACTCTTATCTCGAAGTGGGCTACTTTCACTTTTCATTTATTTTCTACTACTAACTTTTAACTTTTCACTTTCAACTGTCACTACATAGCGTTTACGTAAGCTCTCATAAAACGCTTCATTGGTTTGTTTTCGTTTTTTCGACCCCCAATCGCGCACGACCTGGTCACGCACTTCATCGAGTTTGGCGGTTCTTCCCTCAATGCGCTCATCAACACGCACCAGATGCAAACCAAAACCTGATCTGATCGGTCCTTGCCAACTACCCGTAGGGATATCGTTAAGAGACAGTAAAAATTGAGAGCCTAATACGCGCTCTATTTCTCGCTCTGTCTCTAGATTAAATTGATGTTTAACCATTAGTGGATCACCCAATGATTTTGCATTGGAGTCTTGCGCCTTGAGCTTTGCTAGAAGCGAAACGGCATCAGATTGTGCAGACTCACCACGCTTGCTGGTATTTAAGTAGATTTGTCGAAAGCTAAAACGAGAAGGTTGACGGTAATCTTTTTCATGGGCGGCAAGAAAAGTTTGAAGCTCTTGCTCTTCGGGTTTATCCAGACTGGCAAGGTCTTCCGAAATAAACTCCATTTTCTGGCTGAGACGACGACGCACAATGCCGTCGTCTTTATCCAGCCCCAAAGCGAGTGCTTCGCGATAAAGAATCTCTTCACGAATATAATTTTGGATTAAGCCGTCTAACTCTTTTTCAT
>JAUVCH010000116.1 GCA_030595795.1 Gammaproteobacteria bacterium | reverse complement strand
TAACTGGTCATCTGAGGCTGTTAGTATTTGGGGGCTTTCCGCACTAGGCCGCCCACTGAATACCGCCAGTGCCGATGATGATTTCATTGATGAAGGCCCCGAAGAACAAGGATGGGTTGTACATCCCGAAGGTGGTAAATCTGACCCAGACCTAAGTAAACCCATAGCATGGCTATTAGATACAGTGTGAGTTATCCAATTCGTGCGAGTTACGGTGAAAAGGATCATGGGCATATGTTACTTACGTCGGATTGTGCGTCCGAATTACTACCTTCTGAACTGCTTGGGCTAACTGATCGCCCTCCAGGAAATACCGTTCCCGGTGAGAAGTGGTGGCCATCCGTTGGCTGCGGACCAATTGGGGAATGGTGGGGAATCTGGTTGACTTCACCTGACGAAAACACCACCCGTGGTGGAATGGTACATAGTGAAGTAGCACTTTGGCCATTGGATAATATTGGTTCAGTAGAAGAACTGAATACGATAATTTTAGAACTCAGTAGCAAGGCTAATATACAAGAACCCAGTAAAGAGCTAATAACTGCACTCTTGGAAGCATTGTTATCTGGCAACTCAAAACCACCAGTTATTCTAGGGGTTGAAGCGATACCTGGAATTATCATGCGACTTTGGCCATTACTATGGCCGGAAGCTCGCCGTTCTTTCTCCGCTAGGGTGGCAATTAGCCCACCTCAGAGTAGTGGCTTTTTGAATCCACCTTGGTTTTTCGGAGTACTTCCGGGTCGGGCACCCCAATGGGTTGATTATCAGATTGTTTCCAGCGAACAATGCCCTTTAATACCGTCCCGTGCCACACGCTGGCTGGTGTATGGTTCAGATTCCTATATGGATGAAGTTTTTGCGGCATGTAAAATTTTGCCCCTAGACTTATCGGAATTAAATCGTTTTGCTCGTGCCGCAGATCGACTAGAGCAAGTAAGAAAATCACCGGAACCAGAATTAACAATTAGTTTCCTTAGGACCATCATATTACTAGCACCTGATGCGTTATCAGCAGCAAGTTTAAAACGTGAAACTTTAAGTTTATTAAAAACTAATTTTATAGAAGGTGACCCATTATTCGTGCTTTCAGTGGCTAACTTAGACCCTATAAATTTGCCTGCTGGTGAAGTACCTGAATTAGAACTGGCAACCTGGATTAGTCTTCAAATGCCCAATTCAAATCAAGATAACGTTGTCGAAATATTTGAGCGATTATCAGAAAACAGCACTCAAGAATGGTGGCAAAGAGCGGTAACCTCAACACTAACTAAACAGTTGAGTAAACCCAATAAACTTTGGTCAATAGCAGCACTTAAATGGATAGGCCTACCCGATGGTCTCGATATTCTTGATAATTACTTGCACAATACTAAGGAAAATGAAGAGTGTTTATTAAGTGCCGCTGATAAATCAGACTTATCCACTTTATCACTGAATAAAATTCGCAAGGAAGCGGTAAAGCGGAAATGGGCTCGTCTCCATTCATGGGTTGTAATGAAGACATTACCCGAGTGTGATGCAATAGTTGAGCAAGGAAAATTCCCAGGTAATCCATATCCTGGTTTAGAGTTTCTTGTGGCGCGACTGTCAGGTGCGGCAATTACCGAAGCCGCTATAGCTGGATCAGACTCCAAATTTATTGATATAGTTTCAAAAAGAACCGCAAAAGAACCTGAACTGCTGGGAGCATTGGATGCGAGCATATCTTCGTGGAGAATGCTCTGGGCTTCACATATAAAGCATGGCGGTGTTCATTGGCCTACGGGTACTAATAAGATTCAACTAGGGCAGGCGTTATTAGATGCAGTTCAGAGTGATGACGTGCCAGATGGCCTTATCGGAATACTGGCTGATGATTTAGTAGATATTGCCATTTCATACCCCCAGCGAGAAGTTTTGTGGCAGAGATTGGAAGGAAATAACCGTACGATATTATTGTCGAGCGTGGCTGATTCATATATTAGGCTATACGATAGTAAACAATCAGTTCCAACCCCAGAGCACGAATTAGCTATATCGATTGCTGATAAAGCACGCACAATACACCCCCCGGCAAGATTAATAGCTGCGTTACTCACTTGGAATGTTAACTTGGAAGAAACTGAGGTTATCCAATGGCTTTCAGGTATAAATTCGATGGAATGGAAACCTGTAGCTGGCGTTATCGGATCAGCCATTTTAAAGAAAAATTGGCACAGAGTAGCTAACCATCTCTATCATCAATTCCAGTCAACCCCAGAACTTCAACCGGCAGTAAATGCTTGCAAAGATTTACTCTCATGGTGGGATCGTGGTCGATTTTCATTCTATACGGGGGGCAGCTTACCTGCACCTGATGATTTATCCTTGACACAAACGGTCGCCGAATTAGGTGCCACTCTCGCTCCTGATCAGCTGCAGTATATATGGGAGCGAGCAGGTGGTCACCGTAAGCAACTGAGCTCTTCGGGAACCCCTGAAACGCAATGGTACGACGCAGCAACGCAAGCAAACAATGGGAAAATAGAAGGCGGATTACCTTCACTAGTCCGTGAGTTGTTGATAATGTATCCAAATAATTCGGACTTAATTGAATTGCAGGCAATTATCTAGCCCTGTAGATTGGCCAGAGCCCCAAAACAAAATTCACTAAAATCAACATCATTTGAACAAGTAATAAACGGTCCTACAGGACAAAAAATTTCACAGTGATTATGGTCGTTAGCGAAAAACAATGGAAACGGACAATTTAAATCCTCTTTTTAGTTACTTAATTTGGTTTGTGATTTTCTTGAGCTTATTTCATATACCATATCTATGGGCTGGTAATTTAACAAAAAAGCAGTGGAAATACGTCGACTATGCGTGGCTTTTTATCGGCCTATTGAGCATTATTTCATTGAGTGGAGAAATCCGCCAAGATCGAGCAGATGTAGCTGAAAATCTGGCTTTTTCCCGTGTCGCTACTATGCATGAGTTGTTCGTAAGTTTTTATGTCAATGAGCCTCCAACCTATTTTTGTCGAATATTCGTAAAAAGAAATATGAGTCCCAGCAATTTCGATAAGGTACAAAAAGAATTCGATAAAGCCTGCGAATGGTCGTTGTCGTTTGCAAACGTATTTATGAAGTCGACTTTACCAAACTATGAAAATGTATCGTGGGATCAATTTAATCCGCCCAATCTAGACGAACCTATTCTGAAAGAATCGTTAATGGGTATGAAACGTCAGCTAAGTTATTACATCGCCGCAGTAGATGACCTGCAATCCGTTCGGGAAGCGAAAGTTCCAACAACAGCAGAGATGATTTTCATTTTCATGTGGCCTTACTTTTTCGTTTTAGCAGTAGCGTTAAGAATAGCAAAGACTACTGGTGAAATAAGGCTAGAGCGCTAAGGATCGGCGAGTAGGTATCTACGATTGATTCAAATTAATATAGAACACCACCCATATCAATAATTCAACAAATCCATAAGGAGATGAAACATGAATGACATTTATACACCGCCAGAATCAGACCTGTCTGGCGGACATAGCGAAACCGTCTATGGCGGCTTCTGGATTCGGCTCGTTGCTTCGATAATCGACAGTATCTGGGTAATGATACTCACTTTTGGATTAGGCTGGATGATATACGGTGCAATATATTTTGAGTCGACAGATTTCATAATGGGTTACGGAGACTTTTTTACCAGTTATGTCTTACCATTTATCATCACTATGCTGTTTTGGGTTTACAAATCCGCTACACCGGGAAAAATGGCGTTGGGTCTCAAAATTGTCGATGCCGAAACCCTGGGGCCAGTTCCAAAAGGAAGGTTAGCACTGCGCTATCTGGGATACTACGTCTCAACGATAGTATTATTTTTGGGCTTTATCTGGGTAGCATGGGATAAGAAGAAACAGGGCTGGCATGACAAAATGGCCCGAACGGTAGTCATCAAGGCGAAGTAATTCTGCTCATCAATACCCAAACTCCCCAATCCACTCGCCACCCTTAAAATCAATACTCACCCGATTCGGTATCATCTTGTCAGAAACCGCATTCAACTCACGCGCCTCTGGGAAGTCACGAGCAAATACTTCGGGCGAACAAACATCCGACTGGATGGAGCGAAATGCCAGTTTAATCTGGTCATTTACCATCGCCGTATCGAAATCAACCTGCTCATGAAATAGCACTCGTTTTTTTACCACGCAGGAAAAATAAAGCTGCATTTCAACAACAAGCGGTTTAGGTTTTTGATCGAGCTGTCTTTGTGCCCTGTCAGTCCACTCAACAAACAATTCCTTATTGTTCAACCTGGTTTGAACAGAGTGAGAATAGCGATGTAGCCACCGATCAAAAATCGTCAGCGGACTTACTATGCCAAAATAGCTGCCACGTAAATTGATTATACTTAACATCGTTTATCGACTATCGAGTTTGCTACCACTCTCCTGTGACTTGCATGGAGGCCCAGGGTTCCTGAACCGGTAGAGAATCGCCTTTTTGCAATAACTCGATGGAAATATTATCGGGCGAACGGAAGAAAGCCATATGCCCATCCTTTGGTGGCACGTTGATTGTTATCCCCTGATCCAGGGCTTTCTGGCAAATAGCGTAAACATCGTCGACTTCGTAGGCCAGGTGTCCGAAATTACGACCACCTTGATAGACCTCGCCGTCCCAGTTATAGGTTAGTTCGAGGATAGGTGCTCGTTCCTCATTGGCCTGATCAACGTCTTCCGGTGCAGCCAGATAAACCAGTGTGAACTCGTCGTCTTCACTTTGGTAACGACTCACTTCGACCATTTCCAGCAAGCCACAATAAAATGCCAGGGAGGCATCCAGGTCATGGACTCGAACCATGGTGTGCAGGTATTTCATGTTTAACTCCAACTAAGAATAATTGATGCCATTATGTCACAGCAGATTGTCGATACCATAGTTGGGACTGGCGTGATGGCGCATAATTCAATACTATCCTGAGGATTAATACCTGGAACATCAGATGAACTACAATCCTAACGTACTCGATTGTGCTGCGGCACCTATTGCTGAAGCCTGGTCGTGGGTCGCAGACAGAAACTCCCCTAATCTTATCGACATGTGTCAGGCAGTACCCGCTCATTTACCGCCGCAATCTTTGCTCGATCACCTGGCCGATGTAATCCGTAGCGGCGAAGGCGCAACCTATACCGATATTCGGGGTATCGAGCCGTTACGCGTGGCGCTAGCCGAAAATATTCGCGGACGTTACCAGGGCGACTGCCAGGCCGATGACATCATCATTACGGCTGGCTGTAATCAGGCTTTTTGCTCGGTCATCGATACCCTCTGCGAACAGGGTGACGAAGTCATCCTGCCGCTACCTTGTTACTTCAACCATCAAATGTGGCTGTCGATTCGCGGTGTTAATACTCAGTACCTGTCATTCAATGCCGAAACAGCCGAACCCAGCGTCGAGCAGGCCGCTGCTTTAATCAACAACCGTACCCGTGCCATTGCGCTGGTAACACCCAATAATCCTACGGGCGCAACTTATAGCCCCGATTGTATCGAGCGGTTTTATCAACTCGCCAAAGAGCATAAAATTGCACTCATCATCGACGAAACCTACCGTGATTTTATCGACGATAAAATTCCGCCGCATGCTTTATTCGAACACAGCGACTGGCGCGATACCTTTGTTCACCTATACAGCTTTTCCAAGGTATTCAGCCTCACTGGCCACCGTACAGGAGCGGTCGCTGCTGGCGCTGGTCTGGCTGAACAATTGCAAAAAGTACAGGACTGTACCGCGATTAGCGCGCCGCATGCGGGGCAACTGGCGGCGTTGTACGGCCTCCAGCATTTACACGACTGGAAGCTCGAAAAGGCCGCCGAATTACAGCATCGCGCCATCCTTATTAAACAAGCCTTCAGCCATCCTGAGCTAAAGTATCGACTGGTTTGTGCTGGCGCCTATTTCGCCTATATCGAGCACCCGTTTGAATCGAATTCACGCGAAGTGGTCAAAGCACTCATAAAGAACTTCGACCTTGTTAGTTTGCCGGGCAGTTATTTTGGCCAAAATCAGGAAAAATTCATCCGCCTGGCCTTTGCCAATGTACACGAAAAGTATTTCGACGAAGTCATCAGCCGACTATTGCAAAGTCAATCAACCCTGGAGCTTTAAAAATGTCTGAAACAATCAAAGGCGGCTGCCTCTGTGGCCGTGTTCAATACCAGGTCAGTGGTCCGTTCGACATGTTCCACATCTGTCATTGCAGTCAGTGCCAGCGCTCCACTGGGAGTGCTCATGCATCGAACATCTTCACCAGCAAAGATAGTATCGAATGGCTAGCGGGCGCAGAACTGGTAAAACGGTTCGACCCCGATGAACCCGGTGTCATATCAAAAGCCTTCTGTACGCATTGTGGATCGCTTGTCCCCTATGTCAGTTCGAGGAGCGGTAAACTAATTATTCCGGCGGGTGGACTCAGTGACGACCCCGGAATTAAGCCGCAGGATAATATTTTCTGGAAAGATAGAGCTGACTGGTACGATACTGTGGCGGGCGCTCCTCGCTTTGACGGATTTCCTAAGAAATAATTAAAGATATTTCAGCAATCGTCGCCAGTGGGCGAGCTTTTCGTCAAACTTCATACCCGCGTTCGCCGGACTGGTCGATGGAAATCGAATCAGATCGATCACCCGATCATTTGGCAATTTCTCCTTCACCAATTGTTTAAAATATTTTTCTGAGGTCGCACCATTAAATGCGATCAGCTGAATATCCGAATATTGATCCAACAAGGAAGGAATATCGTTGGCTTCGAGCTGGTGTTTTAAAATATTGGAATCGAGACTGCCTTCGCGGTGACAGGCTTTTATGGTATCCCACAATACAATCGGTAAACGCCTGATCTGCTCAACACGCTGCGGGTATTCGCAATCAATCTCAATGCCGAATAAATCAGCCATGATCGACCAGAAGGCATTACGCGGATTACCGTAGTATTGTGTAAATTGCAGCGATATAACACTGGGCATGCTGCCGAGTATGAGTACTCGGGGGTTATTACCGATGAGCGGTTCAAAAGAATGAACCCTGCCCACGGTTACTTTTTCATTTGATCAAAAAATTCAACGTTGGTTTTGCTGTTTTGCATCCGCGCCAATACAAATTCCATCGCTTCAAGCTCATCCATCGAGTGTAGAAACTTACGCAGAATCCAGATTTTCTGTAACTCTTCCTGATCCATCAGCAATTCTTCACGGCGCGTGCCGGAACGATTGATATTGATCGCCGGAAATACGCGTTTTTCAGCGATACGTCTATCCAGATGGATTTCCATATTACCGGTGCCTTTGAACTCCTCGTAGATGACTTCGTCCATTTTGGAGCCGGTTTCGACAAGTGCGGTTGCCAATATGGTCAGGCTGCCGCCTTCTTCGATATTACGCGCGGCACCAAAGAAACGCTTTGGACGGTGTAGTGCATGCGCATCGACACCACCGGTTAATACCTTACCGGACGATGGAATAGTCGTGTTATAGGCGCGTGCCAGACGTGTAATCGAATCGAGCAGGATGACTACGTCGCGTTTATGTTCGACCAGACGTTTGGCTTTTTCGATAACCATCTCGGCGACCTGTACATGACGGCTGGCGGGTTCGTCGAAGGTCGAGGCTACAACTTCACCCTTAACCATTCTCGCCATTTCGGTAACTTCTTCCGGGCGCTCATCGATCAACAGTACAATTAAATAACAGTCGGGGTGATTACTGGCGATACTCTGCGCAATATTCTGTAACATCAATGTCTTACCCGCTTTCGGCGGTGATACCACGAGGCCGCGCTGGCCTTTACCGATAGGCGAAACCAGGTCAATAATTCGTGCGGTTATGTCTTCGGTACTGCCATTACCACGCTCGAGTTTGAGTCGGCTTTCGGCATGTAAAGGCGTGAGGTTTTCAAATAATACTTTATGCTTTACGTTTTCAGGCGCATCAAAATTGATTTCATCGACTTTTAATAAAGCAAAATAGCGCTCGTTATCTTTGGGAGGCCTAATCTTGCCGCTGATGGTGTCGCCGGTACGTAAATTAAAGCGTCTAATCTGACTCGGTGATACATAAATATCGTCGGGTCCGGCCAGGTACGAGCTGTCGGCAGAGCGTAAAAATCCGAAACCATCCTGTAAAATTTCGAGTACGCCTTCGCTGAATATATCTTCACCCTTTTTTGCCTGGGCTTTAAGAATACTAAAGATAATGTCCTGCCTGCGCATACGGGAGGAATGATCACCGCCCATCGATTTCAGGAGATCAATCAGTTCGGGTACGGTTTTTAGCTTGAGGTCACTCAGATTCATAATTTAGGCGCACAGGGGAAGTTTTACAGGGGTTATGTGGGTACCGGCAAAATAAAATTCCGGGTGTTATACTTGGATTAGGGTTCGCTTTATTGTTCGGATTCGTTTGAGTTTTGAAAGTTGCCGGTCAGAACGTGGCAACTATCGGGCGGAGATTAGCACAGTAATTTGGGGTCGTCCACCATTATGAACGACCCATTAAACCTTAGATATTGCTGTCGATAAATGCAGTTAACTGCGACTTGGACAATGCCCCCACTTTAGTGGCTTCGACCTCACCACCTTTAAACAACATCAGGGTTGGAATACCACGAATACCATACTTTGGCGGGGTTCCGGCGTTTTCATCAATATTGAGTTTAGCGACGGTGACACGACCATCGTATTCATCAGCGATTTCTTCCAGAATAGGCGCGATCATCTTACAGGGGCCACACCATTCGGCCCAATAATCAACCAGTACAGGCCCTTCTGACTGTAATACGTCGGACTCAAAACTATCGTCTGAAAGATATACTATTTTATCACTCACGCGTTTCTCCGGCCCTACGGCTCTTCAAATAGACCGACAATTTAGTCTCATCAGTTTTAACTGTCAATAAGGTAAATCGGAGGATTTATAGAATAAAACCTCGTTTACCAAAATGACTCCACAACCCTATATTGGGGCGAAATTCCGATAAATCAAATGCTTAAGCAGGGATTTTCACAATTTGCTACCATAGGCCTTTGTAATCATCCAGTGAACCCCCAGACCTAATGAGCGAACAACACTTAACCGACACGAAATTCAGTTCGTTAGCGCTGGATAGCCGTTTATTAACGGCCTTGGACAACCAGCAATTTACGCTTTGTACGCCAATACAGGCCGAATCTTTACCGCTGCTACTCGACGGTAAGGACATTTCCGGGCAGGCGCAGACCGGCACTGGCAAAACCCTGGCATTTTTGCTCGCCTGTATTCAGCGCCTGCTCAACAGCGATATTCAAACCGCTACTCCGGGCAAGCCCAGAGTGTTGATTCTGGCGCCAACTCGTGAACTAGCGATCCAGATCCATAAGGATGCACAGGCTCTACTCACCGATTTACCGCTAACGCTCGCGATCTGTTATGGCGGTAAAGCCTACGAGCAACAGAAACAGCAATTTGAATCACCGGTCGATATCCTGATCGGCACGCCCGGTCGACTCATCGACTTTTTCAAGCAGAAGCTCTACAACCTGAAGTCGGTCGAAGCCATGGTACTGGACGAGGCAGATCGTATGTTCGATATGGGATTTATCGCCGATGTGCGCTACATGCTAAGACGCCTGCCCGAGCCAACAGAACGCCTGAATATGCTGTTCTCAGCCACCATGGCTCATAAGGTTATGGAACTGGCCTACGAACATATGAACCAGGCACAGCTGGTCAAAATCGAATCGGGTTCTCCGGCGGTAGAGCGCATCGATCAGAGTATTTATCACCCCGCGAATCACGAAAAAATACCGCTACTGCTTGGCCTGATGGATAAATTCAAACCCGAGCGCAGCATCATATTCATCAATACAAAACACACGGCGACCCGCGTCTGGGGCTTCCTGGAAGGCAATGGGCATAAAGCCGCGCTGATATCCGGTGATATTCATCAGAATAAACGCGAGAAATTACTACAGCAATTTCACGATGGCGAATATGCCATCCTGGTCGCCACCGACGTTGCCTCGCGTGGTTTGCATATTCCCGATGTGACACATGTTTTTAATTATGATTTACCCGACCTGGGCGAAGATTATGTTCACCGAATAGGCCGCACAGCGCGAGCCGGAAAAGCCGGTCATTCCATTAGCTTCGCCTGCGAAGACTATGCGGTGAATCTCCTCGATATCGAAGCTTATACAGGTCAGTCGATACCTTCGGTGGCGATCACTAATGACATATTGGCCAAACCAAAGCCAGCGGTGAAATTGAAAACCTCGAAACCAACGTATAATAATAACCGTAACAACAAAGGTAACAACGGCCAACAGCGGCATCGTTCGAGGCGCAACCAGTCATCCAGGACCCGGCCCGCTCAATCCGGCAGTTAGAATAAAACTCTATGTTTCATAAAAATATAATTCTTTTTGGAGGCAGTGGTTTTATCGGTAAACAACTGGCCTTTGCACTCGCCAATCGCGGCCATCAGGTCACGATACCTTGCCGCCATCCGTTTCGAAATCGAGACCTGAAAGTTCATCCCGGCATTCGTGTCATCAAGGCTAATGTCATGGATGGTATAGAACTCATCCAGCTCTGTCAGGACCAGGATGCAGTGATCAATTTAATCGGCATTCTCCACGAACGAAAAAAAGGCGATTTCAGAACCGTACATATCGATTTCATCAAATCACTAGTCTCCGCCTGTACGCGAAGCAATATCAAACGCCTGTTGCACATGAGTGCGCTTGGTGCGGATCAGGCCAGCGGCGGCAGTAATTATTTGCGTAGTAAGGGTGAAGGTGAAAACCTGCTACATACTTTTGGGCAAAAAGACCTCGAAGTTACCAGCTTCCAACCCTCGGTAGTGTTTGGCAAAAATGATCAGTTCATCAACCGTTTTGCCTCTATTTTGAGGCTTTGTGTCGGGGTATTCCCGCTAGCTTGCCCGCAAAGCCAAATGGCTCCCGTTTATGTTGGCGACCTGGTTGAGCGCATCGTCAAAACCATTGATGATCCAGCTTCGCATTCGAAACGGTATGCAGTTTGTGGCCCTGAAATATTCACCCTGCAACAAATTATTGAATTAATCATAAAAACTTTAAGACTCCCCTGCCGGGTCTGGCCACTAGGCAAAAACATGTCGAAAATGCAGGCTTTAGTATTGCAAAATCTACCGGGGAAGCTTTTTACTCTCGATAATTATCGCTCTCTACAAACCCCAAATATCTGTGAAGATGCCGATCATTGTAGCACCAGCCTTAGCCAATACATTCAGGACATAGGCGTCCTCTTCAGCAACAAAAAACACTACGATAATTTTCGCCGAGACAGCGTAGGAACCAACAGGGACCCATCTTCCGAGTCATGAAAACCTACCGAGTCGGTGGCTGCGTACGTGACCGCTTGCTGAATTTACCCAGCAGTGATATCGATTGGGTAGTGACGGGATCCACCGTCGACCAAATGCTGGCACTCGGCTACAAAGCCATTGGCAAGGACTTCCCGGTTTTCCTGCATCCCGACAGTAAACAGGAATATGCTCTCGCGCGCTGCGAAAGGAAAACTGCACCCGGCTATCACGGCTTCGAATTCGATACCGATCAGGAAATCACCATCGAGCAGGATTTATTACGCCGAGACCTCACCATTAATGCCATGGCAGAAGACGAAAATGGCAGGATTATCGATCCTTATGGTGGCCAGCAGGATATCGAAGCTCGCTTGCTTAGACACGTATCAAAGGCTTTCTGTGAAGACCCGGTTCGCGTTTTACGCATTGCCCGCTTTGCCGCACGCTATCACCACCTGGGGTTCAAACTTGCGCACGAAACCAAAGATTTAATGCG
>JAUVCH010000077.1 GCA_030595795.1 Gammaproteobacteria bacterium | reverse complement strand
AACCGACCGGAATAAATATAGCTCAGCGATTTTACGATGTGATAACTCCAGCTCATCGGGTCTCGTGGGCTTAATTCGATAGCCTTATCCGCAGCGGCGATGGCTTCGTCGTACTGTGCAGTAGCTGATAATCCAAAACTTAAACCGAAATGTGCTTTGGACGAACTCGGGCACAGTTCAACAGCCTTTCGGTAATTGAGCACGGCGGCATCGTACTCCCGCATTTGTTGTTGGGCGCGAGCCAGCACCACAAGGCACCAGGGATTACTACTGTCGAGGCATACCGCATGTTCAGCCATTTCCAGCATTTGCTTTTCAACCTGTTTGGCATCAGCTGCAATTCTTTCTTTCAATTCGAGACACAACGAGTAGGCCAATCCTGTATAAGAAGGCGCGTAATCCGGATCCAGCTCAATTGCTTTATTATAAAATTTCTGGGCATGATCACTATTCCATCGAGTACCAATTTGTTTAAACAGGTGGTGATCACCGCGTAAAACCATCTCCCAGGCACTCATTGAATCGGGCGGTTTGCGCGTGCTCATCAGGTAGGCATGCCCGACTGCTTCGGGCTCAATGGCACCAGCGATAGCCCTTGCCAGTTCGCTTTGAAAAGCAAATAGCTCTTCGATTCTGCGAAGATATCGGTCCGCCCAGATGAGTTCTCCGGTCTCTGCGTCGGCGAGTTCCACATTTATCTGAACTCGCATATCAGATTGCTGAATTGAACCGCCGACCAGATAACCAGCACCTAGCAAACCGGCAGCAGTTTTCAAATCACAATTCCGACCCTGAAGTGACATCGATGATAACGCCGAGATAACCTTGAAACCATGAAACCGTCTCAGCTCATTGACAATTTCACCGGTCAGCGCGCTACCCAGGGTAATCGCTTCCGGCCTGGCGAGTAATTCACGGAATGGTAAAACAGCAATTGCAGGAATTGCTTTTTTCGTTTCAGTACTAGCGTCCGTAGGCAAAACAATTGATTTCACTTCGCCAAAGACAGGTTTTACCTGAGTGTCGTAATAAAGCGATCGAAACAGACAAGTGGTTTGTTCTTGTGGCTCACCCATCTGATGATGTTCCAGTGCCTGACAGCACTGCTGATATTGTCGAAGAATGCGGTGGCGCTGACCGAGTTCCGCGTAAATTGACATTAATCGCTGATGGTTTAGCTCATCGATTGGGTCGAGCCTGACCAGAGCTTCAGCATGTTGGCAGGCTAGCTGGAATTTATTAGCATCGATAAGCAGTTTTAGCAATCGTCCGCATAATTCAATTTGATGATTTTCATACTGTCGACGGAATTGATCCAGCCACTCGCTTAATTCCGACTCATGAAAACTTAAGCCTTCAAGGAATTTCCCTTTGAATAATTCAAGCGTTGATTCGAGTTCCTGCTCTGTATCAATCTGTCTGCGTTCAATTTGGTTAGTATCGATACGCCAGATATCGGGATTCAGCGCCAGGAAGCTATTCTGTTTGATTAACCACTCGGGCGATTCACTCGAGATGAGACCGTTGAGCACAGCCAGTAGCTGTCGAAGGTTTGTGAGTGCCTGTTGTTCCTCATGGTGCTCCCAGAGCAGGTGCGCAACGTCTAGCCGACTCGCTGAAAAATCAACTCTGGAGGCCAGGTAGGCGAGCAAAACCCTGGCTTTCCTGGAAGGAATTTTCAAACATAGCCCTGCCGGACTTAATAGTTCGAACACCCCCATTAATTGTAGTTTTAAATGACTCATCATTATCCGGAGCTTTTTCGTAAGTCCCGACCGTCATCATAAAGCAATTAGAATAGGAAGAAAGCCATCAACTCATTAGAAATTGACCTTTTTACGAATCTTTTACGCGTCTGGCTACCTATCTCATCCTCGAGACCAGTCGCCCGACTTCAGTTTTCTGAATCTTTCCTAACGAGGTTCTCGGAAAAGAATCCACAAAAAGAATATCTTTCGGTTGCTGGTAACTCGCTAGTCGACCTGAAAATAGTTGCCTAATCTGTTTTTTGGTTTTCACTCGCCCCTGTTTCAATTGAATACAGGCAACCGGGACTTCACCATATTCCTGATCGGGCCGCCCGACCACAGCCACTTCAGATATATCATCGCATTCGGCCAATATGTGCTCCAGATCAGCCGGGTATACATTGGATGATCCTACGATAATAATATGCTTCAAACGATCATCCATATAGATATATCCATTTTCGTCCCTGTGCGCCACATCTCCAGTATGAAACCAGTCCTCGGTAAAAGCCTGTTCGGTTGCTGCTGGATTAGCCCAGTACTCTTTAAAAACGCAGGGGCCTCGCAGCAATATTTCCCCCTTATCCCCGGGCGCGACATCCTGCATTTGTTTATCGACGATTCGAACTTCGCAATACAGGGACGGTTTTCCCATCGCTCCGACCATAGTGGTGCTCTGTTTAATAGGTAAGCCAATAACCGGTGGTAGTGCCTCGGTCAATCCATAGATTTGTTGTGCTGGAATGTCTCTCTCAATCCATGGCGTCATGACTGACAACGGCACCAGGGTCGAACCGGTTTGAGTTAACCGTAAGCTCGACAAATCGGTTTTAAACCAGTTCTTGTGGCTGCTCAAGGCTCTTGAAATTTTCGGCAGAGGTAAATAAACACTAATACGCTTTTGTTCGATATCACGCAAAGTCTGCTCTGCATCGAATTGGCGATGAATCGTAACCGAAGCACCGACATGTAGTGCAGGCAGAGTCTGTACTGTCAGACCACCTACATGGAACATCGGCAAATTGGTTAGCACATGATCGTCGCAGGTCATTTCGGCTAATTGAACAGCATTCACGGCAGAATAGAATATCGTCTCGTTAGTTAACACAGCGCCTTTCGGCATGCCGGTACTACCCGATGTATAGGCAATTAAAACCGGTGTATCGTCAACGAGGTTTTGACTGGCCGGTATAGCGTTTGAATTCGCGATCAAAGTTTGCATTTGAGAATGACGATCATATTCCTCAAACGAATGACCAAAATGAATTAATTCGATCGTTGATGAGCCGGCGATACATGCCTGAGCATGAGAATAAAACTGGGATTCGACAAACAGGCACCTGGGCGCACTATTTTGAAGATAATACTGATGCTGCGCAATCGTCATTCTAGCATTGAGCGGAACCAAAATTGCGCCGACTCTCGCGCAGGCAAACAGTAATTCAAGCATCTCTGGCGCATTTTCGCCCAGATACGCGATCCGGTCTCCGGCCTGAATTTTCTGTTTTTGGTTTAAGGCACCTGCAAGATGGGCAATCCGGTTTTCAAGTTCAGCGTAACTGACCTTCCGACCCTCGAAGTGAATCGCTATTTTTTCGGGTGATATATTCGCGTGATGCGAAATCCAGTTTGAAATTTCCATGATTTCTCCAGATGTTTCATTGATTGATTTATGCTGGAGGATGGTGGCAAATGCCTGTAATTAATTCGTCATTATCACGCTAATAAATGGAGACAAAACGTAAAAATTACGCTAATCCTTTGCCATATAGACGATTATGTCCCATTAGCTGCTCCGTGGTCGCAAACGGGTAATTTAGCTTTATGCGGCTTTTACTGATGAGTGGCACCAAAGGTCAAAAGGCCGCTAGAATAATCCCCACCGAAAGACGATGCCAGATTCGCAACCTGCTCGACAGCAGATTTTATCTGCCATCTCGAAAGCTCTGACATCGGATGAATAAACGCGGAATACAGGACTAACTTTTTCATTCTGAATTCCTTTTTTAATTGGCAGGGGTTTGAGTTTACCTGACTTCAGGTACTCGATCTAAACTGGCGGTAATTGGGCCGAATAGACATTCAAATCACCAATGTTCTGTGCCACCCAACTTTCATCGTAGTAGGTATCCAGGTAGCGTTCTCCGCTATCGCACATTAGCGTCACAATCGAGCCGCTTTGCTGATTTTCCTGCATTTCTCTGGCGACCTGAAAAACACCCCAGAGATTAGTGCCGGTCGAAGCACCCGCCTTGCAGCCGATAAGCTTTTCCAGCCAGTGTATCGTGGCAATGCTCGCGGCGTCCGGCACCTGCAACATGCGATCAACCACATCGGCCTGAAACGATGGCTCGACCTGCGGGCGCCCGATACCCTCGATGCGGCTGCCATACTCGCTGGTGAGACTGGCATCACGCGTATTATAGTAATCAAAAAACACCGAGTTTTCCGGGTCAACCACCATCAACTGTGTCGGATAAGCCCGATAGCGGAAATATCGACCCAGGGTCGCGGATGTGCCACCGGTTCCCGCACTCATCACGATGGTATGCGGGATCGGGTGCGGCTCCTGCTTCATTTGCTGGAAAATACTCTCGGCGATATTGTTATTACCGCGCCAGTCGGTTGCGCGCTCGGCATAGGTAAATTGATCCATAAAATAGCCATCGATGCTGTCCGCCAGTCGAGCTGACTCTGAGCGTACCTGCGATGCTTTTTCGACAAAATGGCATTGACCACCATAGTGCTCTATCTGCCGAATTTTACTGCGAGCGGTACTGGTCGGCATGACAGCAATAAACGACACGCCAATCATTTGTGCGAAATAAGCCTCGGATACCGCGGTACTGCCCGAAGATGCCTCGACCACCGTGGTATTTTGCTTTATCCAGCCATTACAAAGCGCGTACAAAAATAAAGACCGGGCCAGTCGATGCTTGAGACTTCCGGTTGGATGGGTACTTTCATCCTTTAAATAGATATCAATTCCAGCAAACACGGGCAAATTGAGTTTCACTAGATGGGTATCAGCCGAACGTTGAAAATCGGCCTCGATTCTTTTTACCGATTGATTGATCCAGTCTCGCATAATGTCTCCAACTATGGCTTAGTTGCTATCTGAAGTACCGACTAAAGTGTATCAGCCCGATAGAGCGTATTAGCGAAGCGTAATACGCCGAATGTCCCAATAACTTTCACCAACATAGCTCCACCAGACTCCCTCCCCAGTTTACAGGATAAACCTCTTCAGGCAGTATCCTTACGATTAGCAATCACCGCCACCATAACTATGCCCGGCCTAAGGACTGCCAGGCTAAGAAACATGGTCGGATACAGGTTCCTGCGTCGACAAAGACTCCGACTTTTTATTCGGCGTCACCAGCATCAGCCCCCCCATCAACACCACGATAGAAGACCAGACCCAGATGCTGTGCTGTTCACCGAAAAGGATTATTCCCCAAACTACTCCAGATATCGTCACAATATAGGCGCATTGACTGGCAAACACCGGACCGCAAGTTTTTATCGTATAAAAGAACATCGCGTAAGCAATGCCACTGCCTAAGGCAAGCGCCGCCAATGCCAGGCCGGGGGTACTTAGCAGCCAGCTCGCGGGTTCTGCAACACCCAGGTACATGGCTATTGGAAACTGTAGGAATATCGCGACAATATTTGACCCAGCGAGTATTTCCCTGACTTCGATAATGTCATCAACACCATGACCAATGTATATATTTTCTACCGAGTACAAAACCGCACTGAGCAAGGCCAGCAATATCCAGAAATTGGCGTCCTCACTATTCATACTCTGGTCAGGCAAAACTAATAGCAGGATTGCGACCATACCCAGCAAAACGCCGAAAACCCTTTTCAGCTTAACCGATTCGTAATGCAACACTAGCATCAATCCATAGGTTAATAAGGGGACTGTCGAAACCGTGATGGAAAGAATACCCGCCGATAAATGTGGCGCTGCATAATAATAAGCCAGGTTTGGCGATATGATGCCTATCAGCGCAATCACCAGATAATGTCTGAAATGCCGAAACCTGAATGCAGGTATTTTCGCCACCCAACAGAACACCACAAAAAAGAACCCCGTCACTACTACTTGCCAGGCCGAAATCGCCAACGGATGCGCCCCTTCGGAAGTAGCCATTAAGGCGAAAGAAAAAGTCACGCCCCAGATTAATCCGGCGATTGTAATCAACGCGTAGGGAAAGAAACGGTGATTCGACATGGATAGTTCGAGACTCTTAAGGCAGGTTGATCGCGACGTGATTATAGACAGCTATAGCCACATCCTGCTATAAGTTTGTGATAATTCATAAATCGATCAAGAAATGCCTCGTCACCTGTTCCACCCAAGCCTGTATGACTTCGATACAGCCCAGCCTTCGTACTGGGAAGCCACTGCGGCGGAGACTCAATTAAAGAACGTTGTTCTGTCTGGAACACAAAGTTGCGATGTCGCTATCATTGGTGGCGGTTACACTGGACTTTCAGCGGCTCTGCATCTGGCGAGGGACTTTAACGTCGATGCTCGCGTGCTCGAAGCCGGTCATTTCGGCTGGGGTGCTTCTGGCCGCAACGGTGGATTCTGTACCATCGGTGGCACTAAGCTGTCATTAAAATCACAGTTTTCCAAATTTGGAATCGAACAGACTCGTCACTACTACCAGTGTCAGGCCGACGCAGTAAATCTGGTTAGCAACCTGGGTAACGACGAAAACATCGATTACCGACGCCAGGGTGACCAGGAATTTGTCGTCGCCGACAGTCCAGCGCATATGCAATCGCTGATTCAGGAGGCCGAAATCCAGCGTACCAAACTGGGCATGGATGTCGGTGTTCATTCACAGGATGAATTCAGGGAAATCGGGTATTCCTCACCGCATCAGCACGGCGCTATCTCGGTCAGGCCATCGTTTGCATTGCATCCATTGCGCTATGCCGAGGGCCTGGCCGAAGCCGCGGAAAGACGCGGCGCGCATCTTCATCCGCATAGCGAAGTGATCGCCTGGCGTAAGGAAGGTAACACACACATACTCAGTACCAAACAGGGTGAGCTTCGCGCCAGACAGGTAATCCTGACTGGCAATGGTTTTATGCCGGAACATTTGCATCACGGTGTCAAAAAAAGGCCTTTACCCCTGCAAAGCGCCATCGTCGTCACCCGACCGATTACCGACGATGAGCTCGCAGCTCAGGGCTGGCACACGGAAAATCCAACGATTAATTCTTCACAGATGTTTTTCTATTACCGCTTGCTCAGCGATAAGCGCTTAATGCTCGGCGGTCGTGGTAACCATATCGGCGATCCTGCCGGTGCAGAGAAAACCTGGGCAGGACTAAAGCAAAGCATCGGACAGATGTGGCCAGAATTCAAACACATCGAATTCACCCACGAGTGGCGAGGATTGGTAAATTTCTCGATGACGCTACGCCCTTCCATTGGCAAGATGCCGGAAGATCAGTCGGTTTACTTTGCCTATGGCTACCACGGTAATGGCGTTAACTTCGCCAGTTGGAGTGGACGCGAGCTGGCGAAGTGGCTGGCCGGGAAAGAATCCGATAACAACCACCTGCCCATGCATTTGCCCGCCATACTGCGTGGCCGACCGCCTAAATTCCCGCTGGCATTTTTACGTAGACAATACCTGCGCGCCGGAATCACTTTCTATAAACTCCGCGACCTACTGGACTGGTAGATAACATTTTGACCTATTTCGAATCCCTGACTTCCGGCGAACCCGGAATGCTCATTATCGCCATTGTCGCTTTTGGCGCTGGCTTAATCCGTGGTTTTACCGGCTTCGGTGGCCCAGCTTTCATCATCGCGATATTAACGCTGTTTTTCACCCCCTATAGTATCGTCTCGAAAATTCTGGTGGTCGACTTCTTTGCCAGTGTTTATTTATTCACCGCCGTTTATCGACAAATTGACTGGCGCTCGACGCTATCGATGGTAATCCCTACCCTGCTGTTTATGCCACTCGGCCACTGGCTATTAATGGAACTCGATCCGATTTTAATGAAACGAATTATGTCAGCAATCATCGCACTAGCCTGCCTTGTGATGTTAATCGGCTATCGCTATCGAAACCCGATGTCGATTCCGCTACTCATTCTCGTGGGTATTTTCGCGGGCATAATTTTTGGCGGGACTTATATCGCTTTAGTCGCTGTAGTTGCTGTTCTGCTTGGCCCATACAACAAAGACGGTGGCCGTACGCTCATTATTACCTGGGCATTTTTTACCGTGATCGGTTTTGCCATTATGTCCACCTATAGCGGCACGACCGGCCTCGATGATGTCACTACCGCGCTACCCGGTGCCCTTACTTATATGTTCGGCACCTGGCTGGGGTCGCGTGGTTTTCACAATTCGAGTGAGAAACTATTTCGTCGCGGCGCCATATTGACCTTAATGACTTTGGCGATGTTCAATCTATTATTTTGATCGACTAGCCCTGTCTTTCAAATAGCCTGGTTTTTATTTCCTCACAGCCGTTAAACTCCGAAAAAGCTACTAACGCCTGATCGAAGGCATCGGCGAATGCTTCATCGACCGGTTTCTCCAGGTGCACTGATTTAATTTCGAATAATTTTTGTTTACGATGTACTTTGCAATCGATGCGACCGACTAAACTATCGCGATACAGAATCGGTAGGCAAAAATAACCGTACTGGCGTTTTGGCGCTGGTACATAGCATTCGATTTGATAATCGTAACCAAATATGTCACGGCCTCTTTGACGCTGGATAACGGCATTATCAAAAGGCGAGAGTATACTTACCTGCGATTGTGCTCGCGGCGCACGCGTTTCGAGTAGTTCAGGATTAATATAAACAAGACTAGTATCCGAGAGTTTCACGGTAATCAACAAGCCTTCCGAAACTCGATCCTGTAGTTCCTGATTAACAGCATCGCGTAGAGCCTGACCTTTACGCAAATACGTGATTGATTTTTGTGTCGCAAAACCATGGGCGCGTAAGGTCGTATCGATTAGGTGACTGGCAAACCCAGCCATTGTAGGTTGACTGCTATTAACCCAGTCAGGTAAGACGCGTTCGGGCAAATCGTAGACTTTTTGAAATCCTTCGCGGCCGCTGACCATGAGCTCTCCCTGCATAAATAATTGCTCAAGCGCCTGTTTGGCCGGCTTCCAGTCCCACCATTCTTTTTTCCCCTGACGGGTATCTTCGAAATCTCGTGCGCGTAATGGCCCTTCGTTAGTGATTCGCTGCAATATATCCCTGGTTAACTTTTTGTCGAAAGCTTTGAACCAGCCACGATCACCATCGATACGATTCATACGCGGCAATGCGAAACGATAATCCCGCATCGGTAACCAGGCTGCGGCATGGAACCAGTATTCGAAAACCTTGCGTTCCCTGACCAACTGATCGAGAAACCGAGGCTGGTAATTATTAACACGTGACCAGAGGACGTGATGGTGGGCTCTTTCTACTACTGAAATGGTATCGATTTGAATATAGCCGAGATGTTCTATCGCCTTCAGGGTCGCCAATTTCCCCCGGCCGAAGGCGTTGGTTTTTAGTAAACCCTGGTGATCGAGCGCGATGCGGCGCAGCTTGCCAACTATTGACATGCCAGCTCAGGCCATAACATCGCATTCACTGGCATTACTAATTTGCTTTAGCTGGAGAAAAGTTATCGGTACCCCCGAGGCGTCAGTACCGGCAGCGGGGTAGACAGTGGGGTACACTTCAAGCCCCTGGTCAATAAATATATCAACGCTTTCGACACCGAAGGGGCAAACGCCACCTGGTTTAAAGCCGGTCATTTCATAAGTTTCGTCAGCGGTGGCCATTCGTGCTTTAAAACCCAGAAAGTTTTTGATTTTCTTATTGTCGACGCGGCGGTCGCCCGGACAGAGAAACAACCGGAATACGCCATCCTTACCTTTGAACAGCATCGATTTAGCAATTTGGCCAACTGCACAGCCGATTTTCTCGGCCGCCAACTCTGAGGTCGGTGTGCTACCTGGCTCGAAAGTCAGTGCAGTTAGCTGATGCGCATCGAGGACAGCCTGTACTTTACCTGGAATCAACGCTTATTTAGGCCTTAAAAATGATAAAACACATCCAGGTAAACACCTTCGAATTCGAGGTCGACATCTAAATTAGACTCGTCGAAGACGAGATCTTGAGTGCGCAAGCCCAATCTGCCACCGAGGCCTAAGCCGCTTTCATAGCCCAGTGCTACCATCGTTTCAGTAACTTCGCTATCTCCGGCGCTAATGGTGTTCAGGTTAGCATCGACAAAAAAGCCGGTGAACGGCAGATCAATCCTGGCATCGATGTAAAGCAGTGGTACTGAAAAATCAATGTCGCTGACTGCATCGTTGCTCGCCGAACGAATGCTCGCCTGCCCATCGTATTTTCTAAGCGTCAGCCCGATGTCGAGATTTATCCAGTTATCGAGCAATTCGTAGTAAAGCGTCAAATCGGTATTGGTCATATCGATTCGGGTATTGACGTTAGTACCCGAAGTAAAGTCTTGATTCTCGTAAT
This sequence comes from Gammaproteobacteria bacterium, assembly GCA_030595795.1. Classification (GTDB taxonomy): domain Bacteria; phylum Pseudomonadota; class Gammaproteobacteria. Next base: position 10,189 of record JAUVCH010000077.1, on the reverse strand, counting down.
TGATATCCCGCGTCAAACTGGAACTCGAACTGGCATCCTGATCATTAGATACGAATTTGAAATTGGGGATAGCAGGAATCGGATGTTCGAGCTTCAACCAGATGGCAGAGTGCGATTCATCGTCGAACCCCAGATCGTTTTCAATATCGATATCTGTAGTACCATTGGCGAAGCTACCACTGTAATCCGGTGTCCACGAACTGGTACCGACCTGGAAGCCTAATACATCGGCCTGAGCCTGGGTCGATAACAGCATGATCGCTGCAAAGATAATCTGAGTAGTTTTTTTCATGATTTCTTCAAAATAGTTTCAGTCTAGATTATCATATTTTGATTATCCTCTAAAAACAATGAAATATTATGCATTGGCAAAACAGACGTGAGCGATTTCGTGCTCAGCTTAGTAGCGATTCCTGCGTTTACCCCGGATCGGTTTTTGATCCAATATCGGCTCGCATCGCGGAGCAGCTTGGCTTCGAGGTCGGCATGTTTGCCGGATCGGTGGCATCGCTCACTGTACTCGGCGACCCGGATCATATTGTGCTTACCCTGAGTGAATTTGCGGAACAGGCCTACCGCATTTGCCGGGCAGGAGAATTACCACTATTAGTCGATGCCGACCACGGTTATGGCAACGCACTAAACGTCAAACGCACGGTTGAAGAATTGGAAACCGCTGGCGTATCGGCTTTATCCATCGAAGATACGGAATTACCTCGGAGTTTTGCCTCGGGCGGTAAAACCAGCCTAATTTCAATCGAAGAAGGTATTGGAAAGATGCGTGCCGCCATCGCTGGTCGACAGGACCCAAATCTGGTTATCGCAGCCCGCACCAGCGCCGTGAAAGTTACCGGCCTGGATGACGCCATCGCCCGCGTCGAGGCTTATCAGGATGTCGGGGTCGATGCTATATTTCTCATCGGTATTTCAGAAAAAGCGCAGCTTGAGGCGATATCGAAAGTTTGCAAACTCCCTATTATTCTGGGCGGTGCGGGCGCCGCTGTTAATAATCTCGACTATCTCGCCTCGATGGGTGTACGCATTTCCCTGCAAGGCCACCAACCCGTGATGGCCGCTATCCAGGCCACCTATAGCACGCTCAAGGCCTTACGCCAGGGCGTGAAACCGTCTGAGCTTGAAGGGCTCCCGGACAAGCAGCTGGTAAATCGGTTATCGCGCGAGGATGACTATGATCGCTGGATGCAGGACTTTCTGGAATAAACTAGCAACCCGCGACACATTTACCTTTTTTGTTAAATGACATGGTACGACCGCTAATCGGCACATGAACCGAGGCTTTTACCAACTTGCTAAAGGTGTCGACTCTGGTTCCAGGAATGACAACACCACCTTTTGTTGATGGCTGATTCGCGTGCGACGGAATGACAGATTCAGGTTTAACCAGGTTATTGATAACCCAGGCAGCTTCTTTCGGTCCTGTAGTAAAGGTATCACCAATATTCATCACCACCAGCTTGGCGCTGTAAAGCTGTCGCACCACAGTTTCCTGCTCGGCAGTGACACCGGTATCGCCAGACAGGTAAGCTACAAGCCCGTTAGAGAATTTTAATACATAGCCAGTTGGTGGCCCGGCATAGGCAGTCAACCCCGCAGCATTGAGCATGTCACCCAGTTCACCACCAATCATATCGCCAGAAACACCGTTTGAATGGACAGCGGGAACTGTCGTGATTTTCACCCTGCCAACCATACGCGAAGCACCAAATCGGACTAACTGGGACTGTTTTGGATCACCACCAAGTGCTTTGAGTTTGGCGCCAAAGAATTTTGGCATTTCACTGCCGGTGATTATTTTGGCATTTTTGGCTAAAGCGATGTTAACCAGATTGGTATTCGGTAAAGCTTTGACTGGAAACTTCGCCGTACTACAGTCACCACTACCAACGCCTTCGATATGTTTGTCACCGACATGATCACCATGCATGTGGCTCAGTAATATCGCGTCGATCTTCCCCAGTCTGGCGTCGTCGGCTCCGGCAACGGTGCGGCCGGGATCGTATAAAATTCGAGTACCATCGGGATCTTCGAATAACATGGCCCGGTCGAGTTGGCAGAGCTCACCCTTGTTGCTACCTAATGGGGTGACGGTTACGTTGGCGCCCATAGCCGATTGAGTTACAGCTAATAATAGTGCGGTGATACTAATGCTAAATATTTTCATTACTCTCTCCCTGGTTTTAGATATTGTCGACCGAATTTATAACACAACAAACCCCAGAAAGTAAAAGATCAGAATTATCTAACCCCAGATAACACTGACCCGCCTACGACTAACACCAGCATACCAACCACGGTGGCGATGACGACATTATCGGTCTTCCACATGAGGCCGATAACACAGAGCATAGCGATTACTTCGGTGATATTACCCTGCCTCACTGCTGGCACCAGAATCGCCATGAAAGCGCAACCTGGCAGGGCTTCTAATATGGGTCGCAACCAGCCAATATGGCGAATTTGCAATCCGACAAGATAACCACCTAGACGCGTGGCATAAACAATCGCCGACATCATCGCGATTGTTACCAACACCGGGTACTGCTCAAGCATGTCTGCTTTTCTCCCGGATGATGGCAGCTACAACTCCTATTACTACTGACAATATTAATATTAGGTAATTTGCTGCCCCAACCTCAAACAGGATCAGCGCAGCAATACCCGATACAACCCAGGGCATAGGACTGGATTTCGAGCCTTTGACAAATAACATCATCATGGTTGCCATCACCAACGGTCCAGCAAATCTCACCGAGCTTAAATCGGCTCCAGCTAACAGTCCTGCGACCGCCAGACCCAACCAGCTAGATAGCATCCAGCTTGCCATCAGTGCTATACCATAGCCGGTCACATAACCGAGCCGATCGACCTTTTCATCGAGCCTGAAAGAAGTGACTACGCCAGGATCATTCAATATAAATAACCAGATAATTCGCCGGGCCAAACTATGGCCGTCAAAATGATGCGTCATCGACATACCCAGCAGGATATTGCGACTACTCACCAGAAACACCGACAGGGCGATAGTCCCCAGTGGCAACGGCGACTGCCAGAATTCGAGACTGGCGAACTGGGCCGAAGCGCTAAAGACCGAGGCACTCATTAATAAGGCCTGCCAGTTTTCAACACCTGATGCAGAAGCCGCAATACCAAACATAATGCCAAACAGAAAAGTCGAGACAAAATACGGGCCAGACGATTTAAGCCCTAGTAACAGGCTTTGGTAAGTGGTCATGTTCGGGTTTTTATCCGGCTTAGTTTTTGGGTGGTGGTGGTAATTCGATCCGACCAGTTTTTTACTTCAGGGCAGCACCCAGGGCCGAATTAAAAGTAGTACTCGGTCGCATGATTGCCTTCATTTTTTCCATATCGGCATGATAATAACCGCCAATATCTACCGCAGCACCCTGTACCGCACTCAACTCTTCGAGAATAGTCTGTTCATTCTCGGCCAGAGTATTTGCTAACGGCGAAAACTGTGCTTTTAATTCACTATCTTCACCCTGATCAGCTAAAGCTTGCGCCCAGTACATAGCGAGATAAAAATGACTACCCCTGTTATCGATCTCGCCTGTACGACGTGACGGCCCCTTGTTATTGTCTAGTAGTTTTCCAGTCGCATCATCGAGTGTCTCGGCCAGAATTTTCGCTTTTGCGTTATCGGTCTTGATGCCGACATCCTCTAATGAGACTGCGAGAGCGAGAAACTCCCCCAGGGAATCCCAACGTAGATGATTCTCTTCAAGCAGTTGTTGAACATGTTTAGGAGCTGAGCCACCAGCGCCGGTTTCAAACAACCCACCACCGGCCATCAACGGCACAATTGAAAGCATCTTGGCGCTGGTCCCGAGTTCCATAATTGGGAATAAATCGGTGAGATAATCGCGCAGTATATTGCCGGTGACAGAAATTGTGTCTTTACCGCGAATAATACGTTCGAGCGTGTATCGCATCGCACGTTGTTGCGACATGATTTCAATATTGAGATCGGTAGTATCGTAATCCTGTAGATAACGTCTAACCTTTTTAATCAATTCCACTTCGTGTGGACGATAATCATCGAGCCAGAATACGGCCGGGATTCCAGACTGCTTCGCACGTGTCACTGCCAGTTTAACCCAATCGCGAATTGGCGCGTCCTTGGTCTGGCACATTCTCCAGATATCGCCTTCCTCAACATCTTGTTCAACCAGAACATTACCATCCTGATCGACAATTCGAGCAACACCTGCTTCGGGTACTTCGAAGGTTTTGTCGTGTGAGCCGTACTCCTCGGCCTTTTTCGCCATTAAGCCGACATTGGGACAGGTTCCCATCGTAGTCGGGTCGAAGGCGCCATGGGTTTTACAGAAGTTAATAATTTCCTGATAAATCCGCGCAAAGGTACTCTCAGGGATAACCGCTTTGGTGTCTTTTGGTCGACCATCGGCGCCCCACATTTTGCCGCCCGACCGAATCATCGCGGGCATGGAGGCATCGACAATTACATCATTCGGCGCATGCAGATTGGAAATACCTTTCTTCGAATCAACCATCGCCAGCTCTGGGCGGTGTTCATGACAGGCATGCAGATCATACTCAATTTCTTCACGCACAGATTCAGGTAATCCGGCAATTTTTTCGTAAATACTACTAATGCCATTATTCGGATTTGCGCCCAGCTTCTCAAACAGATCACCATGTTTTTCGAATGCGTCTTTGTAAAAAATCTTTACCGCATGACCAAAAACAATAGGATGGGAAACTTTCATCATGGTGGCTTTAACGTGGAGTGAGAACATCACACCGCTTTCTCTGGCGTCTTCCATTTGTTCTTCATAGAAATCGCAAAGCGCTTTTTTACTCATAAACATGCTGTCGATGATTTCGTCTTTCAGCAACGGCGTATTGTCCTTGAGAACAGTGGTTTTGCCCTCTTTAGTGACCAAATCCATTGTCACAGTGCAATCTTTCTCAATCACCAGGCTTTTTTCACTCGAGTAGAAATCACCGCCGTGCATGTGGGAAACGTGAGTACGCGAAGCCTGGCTCCATTTAGCCATCGAGTGGGGATTTTTTTGGGCATAGCGTTTTACGGCAGGAGGTGCACGCCGGTCAGAGTTACCTTCGCGGAGAACCGGATTAACCGCACTGCCCAGAACTTTCCCATAACGCCGCGCTATAACCTCTTCCTCTTCAGTTTGAGGATCTTCAGGATAGTCAGGGATTTTATAACCCTGGGACTGAAGTTCCGTAACCGCTGAAGCCAGTTGCATGACAGCTGCACTAATATTGGGCAGTTTAATTATATTGGTAGTAGGCAACTGGGTAAGCCGACCCAGCTCGGCCAGATTATCTGCGACTTTTTGATCGTCAATCAGGTAATCGGAAAATTCAGCCAGTATCCTGGCAGCAACCGATATGTCGCTTTCTTCTACATTGATACCAGCGGCCGAGGTAAAACAGCGGATAATGGGGAGTAGCGAGCAAGTTGCTAATAGAGGCGCTTCATCGGTAAGGGTGTATATTATTTTTGTGCCGCTCATATGCTTTATTCGTCCCGGGTTTGATATCGATTGTCGGTAGTGGGCATTTTAAAGACTTTAGCCGATTTAACAAAACTTTATCGGCGTACATACAAAGTATGAGTAAGCCTTAAAATTCAAGATTCATTTCCCCATACAGGCCTGGCGAATTCTCTCGGCTGGGATGTATAGCTGTTTGAGCAAATATTGCTGCAGAGACTCAGGATAGTCCTGTTGAGCCAGTGCCTCTTTCATACAAGCCAGCCACATGTCGCGTTCAACCTCGGTAACACCCAGATGCCGGTGCACAACTGGAATCGCGATCGGTCCATACTTTTCGGAAAACAGTCGTGGACCACCCGTCCAGCCGCAGAGGAACAATGCTAACTTGTCACGAGACACTTCGATGTCATCGGGGTGCCAGTCGTAGATTCTTCGGTAGGCGAGATCGCTGCCCATGATCTCGAAGAACGTATCGATTAGTTTACGGATACCCGCCTGACCACCTGCTGCTTGAAAGGTCGCATCACCTTCACCGTATTCCTGACTTTTAGTCATCGATTAGTTTCTCATTTCGACATTTCGATTGGCGAATTATTGCGGTTTAAATTTCAAATGAAAAGGCTTTAATTTATGATGCCGTATTTGCCAGGACAGACTCCATATATCCTATGCTCAAACTTATCCGATCCGAGTGGCGGCTACTGCTGTTTGGATTTTTAATGACCTTCTGGTCAGCCCCCGGACAAACTTTTTTTATTTCGCTATTTAGTGGAGAAATTCGAGCCGAACTGTTTTTAAGCGATGGTGAGTTTGGTGCAGTCTACTCGCTGGCTACATTATTGAGCGCCTGCGTTTTGATCTGGAGCGGAACCCTGCTCGACCGTATCGACCTGAAGAAAATCGCCCTCGCGACAGTTTTTGGCTTAAGCATCGGCTGCGCTCTGATGTCATTTAGTGTCGGACTCATCAGCTTGTTTATCGGTTTTTTCATGCTGCGACAAATGGGTCAGGGGCTCATGTTCATTACCAGCACAACAGCCGTCGTGCGCTATCTCGATGCCAGCAAGGGTAAGTCAACCGCATTGGCAGGTATGGGCTATGCGGTTTCCGAGGCTATTATGCCAAGTCTGGTGGTCGCTTTGATTTTGTGGCTTGGTTGGCGTAGTAGCTGGCAAGCTATCGGCATTATCCTGCTTCTTTTTATGGTGCCCGCGATTATTTACCTATTGCGCCATCATCGGCAGCGTCACCGAAAATATCTACATCAAATTATCTCGGATGAGGAAAACAACAATCCCATTGATAAACGACGCCAGTGGACTCGTGCCGAGGTTATTCGCGATAAATATTTTTATCTATTCGCGCCCGGCTTAATGTCTCAGCCGCTGATGTTTACCGGATTTATATTCCATCAGGTACGTCTGGTAGAAAGCAAAGGCTGGTCTCTGATCGCCTGGGCTTCATTGTTTTTCATCTATGCGTTAGTCTCAGTCGCGACAAAATTTTTGACTGGATTTTGGGTTGATCGATATGGCGCTATCCGACTAGTCCCGCTAGCTGGCATTCCGATGGCCTTTGGCTTAATCATTCTGTCGCTTTCGTCAAACATATTTTGGGGTGGCTTATTCCTGGTTTTGACTGGCATTACCGTCGGATTTCAGTCGACCGTCTCAGCCCCCTTCTGGGCAGATATGTACGGTAGCAAACACCTCGGCGCCATAAAGTCACTCGGTGCTGCTTTGATGGTTTTCTGTACTGCGGTATCACCCTTTTTATTCGGTTGGTTGATCGACCGGGGTGTCAGCATAGAAACTCTGGCAATGGCGAGTGCTTTTTATATATTTCTAACCTCTTCTGTGGCGTATTATGCTTATCGTCTTAGACTGGAGTAAATTATGTTCAACTTTTCCCAGCTCAAATACCCACTCATCCAGGCGCCAATGGCAGGTGGTCCGAATACAGCGGAGATGGTTTCGACCGTCGCCAACGCTGGTGCAGTCGGTAGTTATGGTTTCGCCTATAACAACGCCGATAAAATTAGCCAGGGCCTAATCGCAGCGAAAGAAAAAATCGATACACAAAGTGTCGGTGCGCTGAACGCTAATTTCTTTTTTTTCCGCGAGGTCAAGGCTCCTAACACCGACATTATCGAAGCAGCGGTTGATAGTCTGCGCCAGGTATCGGATAACTCGATAGAACCAACAATCCCTCAGGCACCTTATTTCCCGGACCTATCTGCCCAGCTTGAGCCAATTTGGGAGCATCGACCAGATATCCTGACTTTTCATTTCGGCATTCCCGACAAGGCGGTTATCGATAAAGCCCACTCATTGAACATGGCGGTGGGTATCACCGCAACATGCAGTGACGAAGCGATTGAAATCGAAAATTCAGGTGCCGATTTTATCGTCGCGCAGGGTATAGAAGCCGGTGGTCACCGGGGTATTTTTAGCCCCGCTAACTATGACGAGGCATTATCCTGCTTCGATTTAATCAAAGTTTTATCACAGGTCACCAGACTGCCTCTGGTCGCGGCAGGTGGAATCATGAATGGCGATCATATTCGCAAAGCACTTAGTCTTGGAGCGACTGCGGTACAAATGGGCACGGCATTCTTAACGACAAACGAAAGCGGCACCCCGAAAGCGCACAGGGATTATCTCCTCAACCAGCAAGATCGAACTGCGGTAATCACTCACGGCTTTTCCGGTCGCCCAGCTCGCGGCATCGACAACCGGTTTATTCGAAAAATGAAAGATAAACCGGTATTGCCTTTCCCGTTACAAAATACTCTGACAGGAAGAATCCGCGCAACGGCCATCGCCAATAACGATGGCGAATATCAATCTCTTTGGGCCGGATCTCATTTTCGCGAGTGTCAGCAAGAAACAGTTATCGATCTTATCGAGCGGCTTTTTAAACCACTCACTACTTGTAACAGTTAACTTGCCAGATAAACCGCAAGCAACAGCAGTAAAACGGTAACCCCCTGCATCCCCACTCGTGCGAACATGAGCTGAGTTGAGTGCTTTTTGTCGAACTCACCGCCGTGAGCCATTGACCAGACCCCCGTGCCCACCAAACCAATAGTCACTACCAGTGCCACCATAATTACCATCGTTAGAATATTCATATCCGCCTCCGGTTATTCACTATAAATACTAGGCTTCTTAATCAGGCGTTAATTGACGCAGATCAATAAAGTGGGAATGCATATGGTGTTTACACCCATTGGCGACAACCTACCAACCAGTGATAAAATTCCGCAATGAACAATCTTCCGCCTGAGCAGACACCGGAATTCTATATAGTCGCCCTCGAACCTGGTGCAGAACACCCATCTATACCCACCTGGGCTTGTGAGTTAGACAATCCTGCTCGACTAGAACCTGGGGTTTCTAACAATATCCAACGAACTGAGGTTGACTCTGTTCCCGGAGCCTTCCAGTTATTAAATGTGGTCTCGCACACTGAATGCACGCAACTGGTAGAAATCACCGAGTCGCTCGGCTATCTACAGGACGCGGCAGTTTCGCTACCACGTTCGATTCGGCATAACGACAGCCTGACCTGGGTAGCAGACCGCCCGACCACCGATATCATATGGCAACGTTGCGCTGCTTTGATCAACCATTCGCTGGAAAATTTCAACGGCAAAAGAGCTCTTGGGCTTAACGCAAGATTTAGATTCTATCGGTATCAACAAGGTGACTACTTCAGCCCGCACACCGATGGCTCATGGCCAGGTAGTCAGGTCATCGATCGCGAGCTGGTAACCAATGCCTTCGAAGATCGCTGGAGTCAACTAACTTTTCTGTTATACCTTAGTGACGATTATGAGGGCGGCAGCACCCAGTTCTTTATCGATGGGGATTTGACTTCCGTGGTCAATATCAAAACCCCGGCTGGAGGCGTTTTATGTTTCCCACATGGAATGCACCCAATGCACTGTTTGCACAGCTCGGAAGTCGTGACCCTCGGTATTAAATACATCATTCGCAGCGATGTTTTGTTCGAGCTTTGAAATGGATGTCGATAAAACCGAACATTTCAAGCTTAGGGCGCATGATAAAAATGGAAAACCGTAACTCTCGCCGAAGACCTCGACGGCATAGATGTATCAGGGCAGGCACAAAGGTCTGCCCCGACATGTATTTGTAAGCCTATTCTATTCCAGAATCTCAGCAATTACTCGCGTCGCTTTATACAGTTTAACTAGCTTTCCCTCTATCCTGACGGTCACCAGACCTTTCGAATCAAGAGGCACTACTATCTTGCCTTGCCGATATACATTCGAATCCATGACCGCACCTTTCTTTAATTTCTTCTTCCATCCGGGCGGGAGCGGCTGGCCTCTCTCTGCCTTCTTTTCCAGGCCCGGGGGGAGTAGCTTTACTTTTTCTTTCTTTGCTGAAAAGGCGGGGCTAGCTACTAAGGCCACCGTAACTACTAACGTAATAAAATAATTAATTTTCATATTTCAAATTCCTGTTTAAATAGGGTTATTCACCTGTTTGTGTGATTCACTGTGAATTATCTCTGCCTCAGACGATAAGTGAAGATACTTATATCAAATCTACTTCGTAGGCGCACAATTTTTTCTGGATTTATATCTAGTAAGCAGACCTTGCCTGGTCGTGGTGTTTTGGGCGGACTCGGCTGTC
>JAUVCH010000164.1 GCA_030595795.1 Gammaproteobacteria bacterium | reverse complement strand
GGAAGTATTTGAAAAAGCGCTTAAAGAATTTACCCTGATCTTCGGGCACCGATTTTTCCATGTTAAACCGAACCTGTAAAACTGGAAGCGAGAATAGTCCGAGTTTTCGCGGTGGCTTTTCTTTCGCTTCGATAGCTATTTTTAAATCAGATTCATTCTGAGTTATTTGCCAGCGATGTCTGGCTAGCAATTCACATTGGTAATCCGAATTAACGCCGCTGAAGGAGCCTGTGAGTACATTGCCAAATTCGTCAGCGCCGTAACCCATTTCGTATTCGACCGACGAAACATCGTTAGCCGGTGGTTTCATCCGCCCGCAACCGGTGGCCAGATTGAAACCACATCGTTTTCAACCAATACACGGTCAGCACGATTTTCCAGAGCAACAAAATGTCCATTCACTAAAACAATATGAGCTTCTTCTGCTGATATATTGTATTGATCAATTAACGGTTGGAGCTGCAAGCCATCGTCCACTTTGAGGTCACGCCGAAACCTTTTTCCACCCGGTGGTAAATACTTCATCAAAGAAGCATAGAACTCAATCGCGATCTTCATATTGCTGGCTAGCTATAACCCAATTCCTGAGTACAGGCGATATAGGCATCCATGGTCAGGGTCGGGTCTTTCATTAGGCGCGCTTTCCAGTCGCCAAGATGAACCTTCGATTCGATCAGACCGCGTAAAACGCCGATATGCTGCGTCTTACCGACGCTACTGGCACCGATTAAATGATCGCCTTCGAACTGTAAATTGATATATTGAAACTCATCGGCATTATAAAGCTCGGCCTGCTCTCCGCCGTCGACACCCATCCATAAGCCGAATGAGCAGGAGACTAACCCCAGTGTATCCAGTACATTCATATTCAAGGTGCCCTGATGCTCACTGCCCTGCCCTGCCATATTTAATGCAGCGATACGACCATGGTCGGTAGCAGTGGGTTGAATGGCCTGAACTTCGTAGTTTCCAGTAGAAAAATCTATGCCTTGAGCAACGTCACCCGCAGCGTATACATCGGCATTACTGGTTTGCATTCGCCGATTAACCTTGATGCCCTGATCGATTTCAATCCCGGTGCCGTCGAGTAATTCGGTATTGGGTTTAACCCCTGTTGCACTGATGACCAGAGCTGCGGAAAGCTTGCTACCATCGCTCAAACTGACATCGACCTGGTCGTTATCGGCCGCACTAATGGCATCTACGCTACAGGAAGTATGTACATCGATACCCTTATCAACACACCACCGCTTGAGCAAGCCACCCGCATTTTCGTCTAGCATACGTGGCACCATGCGGTTGCCCATTTCGACGACCGATAAATTGACACCCCGACGCACTAACGCTTCGAGAATAATACAACCGATGAAACCGGCACCGATTAACACCACATTAGAACCCGATTGAGCGCGTTCGATAATGGCTCGAGCGTCTGCCAGTGTCCAGCAGGAACTCACCTGCGGCAAATCCAGGCCCGGAATCGGCGGGCTAATTGGACGCGAGCCAGTGGCAATTAATAGCATGTCATAACTACGACTGCTACCATCGGCCAGAGTCACCTGCTTCGCCGTTACATCTACTTTGTCTACGGTTTGCTGAACTAGCTCGATATTCTGATCGCTGTAATGCGTTTTGGGATCGCGCAGATAACTGCCCGATTCTTCGATATTGTTAATCAGGTAATAAGGAATCGCCATACGCGAATAAGGCGGCTCAGGCTCGTCGCCGATAATGGTAATATTTGCTTCGGGATCAGCTTTGCGCAGTGTCTCGGCAGCTACTACACCAGCCGGACCAGCACCAATAATGATATGTTGCATATCTTAATCGCTCTCGAAAAATAGCAACCCACCCTCTCTTCGCAGAGAGGGTGGGTTGTGGTGGTTATAACGACAGTCGTTGACGGGTTTCGGCAGTTGGTTCACCTTCTGGTGACCAGCCGCGAATTTCGTAATACTTCGGCAGCATTTCGCCAAGGCGATTGACCTGGCCTTCGGTTGGGCCACTTTTGATCGCTTCTTCCAGCAGACGCTTGTGTAGCTTGTCGTCATTGGCGGTAAAACCAGCGGCCTGATTGAACAGACGCTCCATATTCCAGATTCGCTCTCCGACTTCGAGGCAGTTATCGACACTCCAGTCGCCCTCGCAGGCCGCATCGATTTGCGGTGCGATGTTGTCCATACCCCAGGCAAAAGTGGTGAATATGCAAAGCCCAGCCGAATCGACTACCGCAGTCGCATCCTGAAAAGCTTTCACCAGTTCAGGCTTGCCATCGGTATCGGTTTGCTCGGTCTTCACCGGAATACCCAGGATTTCAGAGGCTATTGTGTAACCGCGTAAATGACAGGCCCCGCGATTAGAGGTCGCGTAGTTCAAACCGATACCCTGAATACCACGGGGATCGTAGGCTGGAAATTCCTGGCCTTTAACCGTCATCGATAATTCCGGACGTCCGTATTTTTCACACAGGCGCTTGGAACCCAGACCTAAGTCTTTACCAAAGCCTTCACCGGTCACCAGCAACTCGGTTACTGCGACAAACGCTTCCACCGATCCAAACTTGAGTTCGATACCGCCAGTATCCTCGGTAGTAATCGCACCATCCTCGAACATTTCCATTGCAGCAGCGACGGTAGAACCGAAAGTAATCGGATCAAAGCCATCTTCGTTGCATAGGAAATTAACATAGGTTAGAGCATCGAGATCATCGATCCCAGTATCGGCACCCAAAGCCCAGGCTGCTTCGTATTCGAGGCCACCCGAGGCACCGTGATATTGCGGCTTATCCTTCACCGAGAAGTGCGTTTTATCGATCGTAGAGATGCGACCACAGGCGATAGTACAACCGAAGCAGGCAGCATTCGTGGTAAGATTTGGCTTGCCATCACTCTTTCTCGGCTCGGCCATTGCTTCGGCAGAAATATTCTCCGCACCAGCAAAACCCACATCACGCATATTATGAGCAGGTAAACCACCGACACCATTGATGACGTTCATCAATACCTGGGTACCGAAAGCAGGTAAACCCTGTCCGGTGACCGCATTTTCAGCCAACACCGCTTTACCGGCGTCGGTTGATTCAAAGAATGAGTCTGCGTTATCTATGTTGCCAATACCCTGAGTACCACGCACGGTAACAGCCTTCAGATTTTTCGACGCCATGACAGTGCCAACACCCGAGCGACCCGCAGCCCGGTGTTTATCGTTTATTACCCCGGCATAGAGACAACCGGCTTCAGCCGTTCGGCCAATACAGGCGATACGCATTTGCGGATCCTGATAAGTGGCATGCAGGATATCGTCGGTTTCCCAGGCGGATTTACCCCAGATATGACTGCCATCACAGAGCTCGGCCTTGTCATCCTGAATATTTAAATAGACAGGTTTGTCCGACTTGCCTTCGAATATGATCATATCCCATCCGGCAAATTTTAATTCCGCACCGAAATATCCACCCGAATTTGAACAGGCGATAGCACCAGTAAGTGGGCCCTTGGTGATAACGGAATAACGCCCAGCCGTCGAAGCCATGGTGCCAGTTAGTGGGCCAGTGGCCATAATCATTTTGTTTTCAGCACTCAACGGATCACACTTCGGATCGACTTCTTCGGTTAGATACTTAGATGCCAGCCCACGTTGGCCGAGATATTCTTTCGCCCAATCCATGTTGAGCGCTTCAGAAGTACAACTACCTTTGGTCAGATTAACTCTGAGTATTTTTCTTGTCCAGGACATGTTTATTCACTCCCAATTATGCTGTAACTTCGGCAGATGGCAGGCTCTTCGAAGCCGATGCCATCATCTTATCGTACCCAGTCCAGTCAGCGTCAACGTAAGTGATCGCATCGGTAGGACAGGCTGCCGCGCATTGTGGATCGCCGCCGCAGAGATCGCATTTGACGACCTTGCCGGTAGCCTGTGAGTAATTCACGGTACCGAAAGGACAGGCGATAGTACAAACCTTACAGCCGACACATTTGTCGTCTGAGATAACTTTCGCACCCGTCATCATATCAACGCTAATGGCGTCAACCGGGCATGCGCGCTGGCACCAGGCTTCATCGCACTGAGTACAGGTATAAGGCGCAAAACGCCCTTCGTAATGGAAGGTAAATACCTTGATATAGGATCGGGACGGGTTAAAAGTGCCGGTATGCTCGTAGGAGCATGCCATTTCGCACTGAAGACATCCGGTACATTTCCCCGGATCGATGTTAAGAGACTTCTGCATTGTTATCCTCCTGCTGGTTATTCATTATGCCGCAGGCGTTGGTCTAAACCATCAGCCCACTGTGGAAACCATTCTTGGTATACCAAAAATACCACCGTCGCCTCAAATTTAGTAGTACTAATTTCAAATCATTTGGAAAGTTGAGGCTATCGGCACCTATATTATAAAAATTTATGCCAAACCCACTACCATTTCACGCGGCTCTATGTCTCAATAAGCGTATTAGAGATTTTCAGCAATTTATATGACCAGCAAGATTTCACCAGCACCCAGTTGTGCCGATCCATCGGATCCTCAGTCGATTAGTGTCGCTGCCGCACTCCAGCAGATTACCCAGCATGTTATAGCGATTTCCAATTTCGAGGAGCTGCCAATACGCGAGTGTCTGGGGAGGTACAGTTTCGAGCAGGTTAAATCGCCCATTAACGTGCCAGCTCATGCTAATTCGGCGATGGATGGCTTTGCTATCGCCTTTGATAGTCTCGATGCACAGGGCGTTACCAGTCTGAAAGAAATTGGCAGCGCTTACGCTGGCGTGAATTTTGAAGGTATCTGCGGTGAAAAAGAATGCGTGCGAATTATGACCGGCGCTGTCATCCCGGAAGGCACCGACACCGTCATCATGCAGGAACAGGCCGAATCGGTTGGTGAGGGCCTGGTATTTGTCGATACCAACCACCGTGCCGGTGAAAATGTTCGCTATGCGGGTGAAGATATATCCGAACAACAGGTTGTTATCGAACCCGGCGCCAGCATTAATCCGGCTAATCTGGGCGTACTGGCGTCACTCGGCATCGCCAGCCTGAAGGTTTACCGAAAACCTGTCGTCGCCTTCTTCTCTACCGGTGACGAGCTGGTATCGCTGGGCCAACCGTTACAGAAAGGTAAAATTTACGATAGTAATCGTTATACGCTGTTTGGCCTGCTATCGCGCCTGCCAGTAGAAATCCTCGACCTCGGCGTAGTCAAAGACAACCCAGACTCTTTACGCAAAGCCTTGCTCGACGCCGCACAAAAAGCCCATCTGATTATTACTACCGGTGGCGTTTCGGTCGGCGATGCCGATTATATTAAAGGCATTCTGGCCGAAATTGGCAAGATGGCATTCTGGAAGATCGCTATTAAACCGGGGCGACCATTAACCTTCGGAAAAATTAATAACAGTCTGTTCATGGGACTACCCGGCAATCCTGTCGCAGTTATGGTTACCTTCGAGCAATTTGTCGTGCCGACGATACAACAGCTTTCCGGCACAGAACCTTCCCCACCGACTCGCTTAAAAGCGATTTCCCAGGACAAGCTGCGTAAACTCCCCGGTCGCCAGGAAATTCAACGCGGCATCGCCACATGCGACGAAAATAATCAGTGGCAGGTGTGCAGAACTGGCAAACAGGGTTCTGGCATTCTCAGTTCCATGAGCAAAGCCAACTGCTTTATTCTGCTAGACGAAGATAATTCAGGCGTAGAACCGGGTGATCCGGTAGACATTCAACTTTTCGACTGGCATTAGCTCGGAATCATCTCCATGATAAAAATTAAATATTTTGCCCGCCTAAGCGAAAGCCTGGGTGTGAAATCGGAAGAGCTCGAATACGCAGGAATCAACACGGCTGAAGATATTATCGATCTACTAATAACTCGCGGCGAGGTCTGGGCTGATGCGTTTACTGGCGATAATAAAATTTTGGTCGCGGTAAATCAGGAATTGTGTGACCGCAACATCGTCGTCAAAGACGGCGACGAAGTCGCGTTATTCCCGCCGGTAACCGGCGGCTAAGCCGCTTCTAGCTTAATCGCACAATACTTGAATTCGGGTATTTTACCGAATGGATCAAGTGCTTCATTAGTCAACAAATTTGCCGCCGCCTCGTGATAGCAAAAAGGAATGAATACTTCCCCTCGCTTCAACGCCCCATCGGGACGAGCATAAGCACGCAATTCACCACGTCTTGAACGAGCAACAATCTCGCTACCCGCTTCGATACCGATTTCCGCCAGGTCTTCCTGATTAACATAAACTACGGGTACCGGCTCGATAGCATCGAGCACTTCGGTTCTCCGCGTCATCGTTCCAGTATGCCAGTGTTCTAACTGACGACCAGTAATTAATACCAAAGGATAATCGTCATCGGGCTGCTCGTCAGCCAGTATCGATTTCGCCGCCACCAGTTT
>JAUVCH010000050.1 GCA_030595795.1 Gammaproteobacteria bacterium | reverse complement strand
GGCAAAATAAGCATCGAAGATAATACTGCCAGCGTGGTATCTCAATTCACGCCTCCCACTGGATCCGATTTGAAAGAGCGGAAGTTGACCACCTACCTGGTGATGCAAAACGAAGAATGGAAAGTCGATTATCAGAAGACCGGCGATGAAATGAAAACGGGCAAAGCCGCTAGCCTGTTTGGGAAATTGAACCAGATCGGTAAAGGCTTACAAAAACAACTGGAAAATTCCGCGGATGAATTCAACGCTGAAATGGAACAGCTCGGGGAAAAATTAAAGGAACTATCCGACCAGGTAGGCAGTGACGCCGCAGAAGGGGTTGAGAAATTTGCCGATGAGCTGGAGAAAAGTATTAAAGAGCTGGAGGAGTCTATTGATCGTTCTTTGAAGGATGATCGAGAGCAGGTGCCTGAGGAGGGAGAGGGGGATTTGGTGGGGGTTTAGGCTAAAAGCTAGATCTGGGCCTGATTTTTCCACAGAGCTAGTGAATTTAATCAGGGTGCAAATAGCGGGTAGCATAGGGTGCAATTGGCCGCTTCTATAAAGAGCAATTAGCCGCTATACTGAAAAGCAATTGGACGATATAAATATTAATGCTCAGTCTACACAACAAGCCCTACCTAACACGACACTTAGAATCAGCGCTTGCGGCAGCACTGTCCGACACGCCGGTGGTGTGCCTACTCGGGCCGCGGCAATGTGGCAAATCCACGTTGGCGAAACATCTGCAGCCGAAACGGGCGTATTTCACTCTCGATGACGAAAACGTGTTAAATCTAGCGCTAAACGACCCGCAGGGCTTCATCGCTGAATTGCCAGAGGAAGTGACTATAGACGAGATTCAGCGCGCACCCGAACTCACACGTGCTATCAAACGCAGCGTCGATGAGAACCGTTTACCTGGCCGTTTCTTGCTGACCGGTTCGGCAAATCTGTTGCAGTTACCGCGCCTGGCAGACTCGCTCGCAGGCCGCATGGAGTGCATTTATTTGCAACCCTTCACTGAGATGGAGAAAGAATTACGAACCGGAAACTTTCTGAGTCAGTGGCTGACAGATGGCATTAGCACAGAATTAAAGCCCAGCCAAACGCTCCACGCATCCGAGTTGCCACGAAGAATGACCGAGGGTGGTTACCCCGAAGCCTTCCAGCGGCAACCAAACCGAGCACGGCGATGGCAGAGGCAGTACATTCAATCGATTATCGAGCGCGATATCCATGACATCAGTCAGATAAAAGGAGGGAAAGATATCTCCCGGCTGCTGGAGTATCTCTCCTATCAGACGGCACAATTGCTCAACGTTTCGAGTATCTCTGCTGAGCTTGGTCATACGCGATCCACGGTCGAACGGTATCTCGGCCTGCTCGAACGCTTGTTCCTGATACAAAGGCTACCGGCATGGCATCGGAACTCGGCCAAACGCCTCGTGAAAGCACCCAAGCTCCATTTCATCGATAGCGGCATTGCCAGCGCCCTATGCGGTTTGACAGCGGAGCATTGGATCAAAGAGCGGACGCGCTTCGGCCATTTACTGGAGTCCTTTGTTTTACAGCAAGTCACGGCACAGGCTGGGTGCCTGGACGAAGATCTGCGCTTTTGGCACTACCGTGACAAAGATAAGGTAGAAGTAGACATCGTTATTACGCATGGCGCAAAAGTGTGGGGGCTGGAAATCAAAGCTTCGAAGACCGTTAATGCCTCAGACGGCAATGGCTTAAAACGACTAAGCAATCAGGCTGGCAATTCATTCCAGTCTGGCATCATATTATATGACGGAGATTCGGTACTGCCGGTAGCAAAAGAGCCTCTAATCCATGCCGTGCCCATATCCAGGCTCTGGCAGGACTAAAATACCCACATCATTGTTTTTGACAAACTGATTGCTGCCAGGCAAATTGTCAATATGATGGGATTGGGTTCATGATTCAAGATGCGACTGTGTGGCTCTTTATAATTGGAAATAACTTGATTGTAAATCTGAAGAGCTGATCTTGAAAATTCCGTCATACTGGTTGGTAGACTGGCTCTATATTTTGATTCTGGGCTTAGCGTTGGGTAGAAGCTGGACCTGACCTCGTGCTTGCTCACTTGCTTGCCCAACATCGCAATAATAGGACAGGCCAAATAGCGGGTCGGAGATGAGTGTACAGTTGGTGAATATCTCGCCTGAATTCACTATTCAAGACCCGACCCTATTATTCGCTTTTATCAGCGCCACCGGTGCTGGCTGGCTATGCGATCACGACAACGGGATCGTAACCTGTAACTATCAAAGCTTAGAGTTTGACAGTGGTCAGTCATCCATTATTACGATTCAGGTTGCAGCACCAGCGTTGAGCGGTATATACCCGAATAGCGCTTCTGTTTCGACTACCGCCACCGACAAGTTACCCGACTTCGACACTAGTAGTGTAAGCATGCCGACCTATGTCGGAGTTTCGACTACTGGCATTCAGGCGCAGATCGATGCCGCAGTTGCGGGCGACACTTTGATCGTCGATTCGGGAATTTACGTGGGCCCGCTGGATTATGGGGGCAAAGACATTGCGATAGTAGCTCCCGGCGGTTCGCAAAACACGATTATTCACGGGTCTGGGTCAAGAACTTTGTCAATGGGACCAGGTGGTGTATTGCAAGGTTTCACCATTGCCGGAGGCGTCGAAAAATTTGGCGCCGGTTTAAATGTAATCGGCAGTGGAAGTGCAGTAATCGGCAATGTCTTCGAACTCAATAATCTAGATTCTGGAGGTTACGGTGCGGCAATAGGTGGCGATAATGCCTCGCCAACCATTGAACGCAATATTTTTCGTGACAACAGGTGCTCGGAGATTGGGGGTAATTCGGGTATCGTCAGTTTTATTAACAACTCTTCACCAACACTCTCAAATAACCTGTTCGAAAATAACCCATGTGGCGCAATCAACATGGTGCTGCCTGAAACCGCGTCACCGCAAGTCATCAACAATACAATTGTTGGGAATTCACGCGGCATAATATTTGATTATAGTATCGACATTTCCGCGCAAATCTACCGCAATAACCTAATTGTTAATAATGGGTATGGAGTCGAAACCGATTTTGGCGATCCAGTCAATTTTCCTCTATGGGAAAATAATCTTGTATTTGGCAGTACGCCGGACAACTACTTCGGCATTGCCGATCAGACCGGAAGTAATGGTAATATCTCCGCCGATCCGCTTTTCGTCGATGTCACTGGGTCAAATTACCGGCTAACTGTAGGTTCACCAGCGATCGATGCGGGTAGCGCAACGGATGCACCGACAAATGATTTTGATGCCACGACCCGCCCGTTGGACGGTGACGGTAACTCGGTACCGGACTTCGATATTGGTGCATTCGAGGCGCCAGCACTATAGGCGTATCATCGTTAAAGTCTCGAATACTGCAGTGTTCGGGTTGTTACCATGGAAGGAATTCTAGGAGACACGTAACCTAATTACCTAGTTAAAGGCATCGAAGGTACATGAAAATAATCCACACGTACCACCCCCGCCCCCTCACCCCTCCCAGAAACCCAAAATAAAGATTCCCCCATATCAATATTAATCAAGTCTCCAAAAAATCCTACCTAGCACCGACCAATATCCTTCACCGACCAGAAAATAATTAAGTAGACGCATAGCCACAGGCGGCCTGATTTTCGGGGCCAATCATAGGGGGTATCAAAACTCCGATATCTCCAATCGATTACTTCGTTTGGTAGAACACTGAAATTCGAGTATAAACAGCTTCCACGTCTTGCTTTAAACTGTTTTGGAGCAGGGAACCAGGGAGCGAAGTTGAGCACAGTTATCACTACGCCGGTCGCGCCGGCCAGCCGCACGCCACAGGGCATCGCCTCGATTATGCTTGGCATGACCCTGTTTGTGTTCCAGGACGCGATGATGAAGTCTTTGCTCGGCGATTTCCCGATCTGGCCTTTGCTTTTGGTGCGTGCAGTTATCTGCTCACTGATCATGGTGCCATTGATCCTGTATCTCGGTCCTCCACACCGGATTCTGACACCGTTATGGGCGCTGCACGTCACACGGGCCCTGCTGTTCGCCTTCGGGTTCTCGCTCTATTACGCGGCATTTCCCTTCATGACCCTGGCAGCGGTGACGACTATCTTTTTCGCTGCGCCGTTGATAACGGCGGTATTCGCCACCGTGTTTCTTAAGGAGCATATCGGCATCCATCGAATCAGTGCTCTGGTGTTTGGGTTCGTTGGCGTGATCATCGCGATGAAACCTGGGGCGGATTCGTTTCAGTGGGTCTCGGTACTGCCGCTGATCTGCGCCTGTTCCTATGCGACTTCGCAGATACTCGCACGGCGGATCGGTGACCGCGACACCGCGATGGTCGCCGGGGCCTATACTATTATTCTCGCCGGGTTGATTGTGTTGCCCCTTGGATGGCTGCTTAACGTATTGTTCGATATCGGTAAGCAAGGCGCACACCTGCGCTGGAGTTGGGAGGCCTTCACGTTCGATATTCTGCCCTGGCTTATCCTGCTGGGCGCCCTCGGCATGGTGGCCTGGACGCTGTTGTCACGAGCCTACCAGATCGCTGATGTCGGTGCAGTCGCGCCGTTCGAGTACGCTTATTTGCCTATGGCAACGATGCTCGGCTATTTTGCTTTCGACGAAGTACCGGCCTGGAATACCCTGGCCGGGATGGCGATGATCATTGTCTCGGGTGTCTACATTGCCTTCCGCGAAATCGTCAACGCCCGCCAGAGCATCGGGCCAACCACCGAGGCAAGTTTTGCCCCTGGCAACCCGGGCATAGTGCCCGATGCCCACGAGATCAACCCGGTTGAAAAGCGGTAGACAAATCGAGAATTGCAGCATTAAATTCTGAGCAGGTCTCGAGATTGCTGTGCAGTAGCCACCACTCGTCCAGACGCTTCTATCGCCTTTTTTAATTCTATGACTAACTCGGCAGTACTGGCCGCCAGTTCCCCATTAGGTAAGTGAATATTATTTTCAAACCCAATCCGCGCATGGCCACCATGCTTGGCGCCGGCTAATACACAAGCCTGTTCCTGCTGACCAAATGCACAGGTGAACCAGTCTAATGATTCTATATCACCATCGAGAAAGGGCTTTAAATCGCCAGGGCTAGATTGAAAGTCTACTGAGTATCGACCCAGTACAAACAGAACACATTTATGAGTTGCCGGGATGATGCCAGCGTCACGTAGGGAGAAAAACTGTTTAAGCTCTTTCGCGGTATAAACAATATGCTGAATGTGTACTTTGGCATCGACTGCCCAATGATAAAAATCTCTGGCGAATTCGAGCTGAGTGAAGTTGGCTGTCATTTCCTTTAAGGCGACGCTGGTCATTTCTGGTACCACTGCCTGCACGCAATCTACTTGCTGCTGCGGCGTATAAATACCCACTGCTTCGGTGGTGATTTGCACCAGCATCCTCGGCACTCGCTGCTTCAACTCATTAATGAGTTCACAGTAGAGACCCGTGTCGAGTTCATGTTCATTGCTCTTACCTCGAACATGCGCGTGTAATACCGTAGCGCCGGCAGTATAACAGGCAACAGCTTCGGCCACGGTTTCCTCAATTGTAACGGGTAAAGAGGGGTGATCTTTCTGTGTTTTACGGGCACCATTCGGTGCCACCATGATGATGACTGGGTCGGGCATTATTGGGTGTCTAACACCTGAGTGAGTGTTTTATCGAGTTTGCTAACGAGTTCGTCAACATGGTTATCTTCAATAATAAAAGGTGGTGCGAGTAATACATGATCGCCCTGTTTGCCGTCAATAGTACCGCCCATTGGGTAACAGATCAGGCCATTTTCGAAAGCAATTTTCTTGAATTTTTTATTGATAGCGAGCGCGGGATCGAAGGCGTCTTTGCTATCACGATCCCGTACGATTTCCAGACCAAGAAACAGACCACGGCCACGGATATCACCAATGTGCGGGTGGTCAGAAAACTGATTCTTTAATGCCTGCATGACCTGTTCGCCACGACTTTGTACGCGCTGGATTAAACCTCGATTTAAGATCGCGTTGACGACGGCGTTGGCGGCAGCGCAGGCGACCGGATGACCGAGATAAGTATGGCCATGCTGGAAAAAACCAGAACCGTCTTCGATGGCGCGATAAATTTCGCCGCTACAGAGCATCGCGCCGATTGGTTGATAACCGGCACCTAGTCCTTTTGCAATGGTGATAATATCGGCTGTAATGCCTTCCTGTTCACAGGCAAACAGGCTGCCGGTTCGACCCATGCCACACATGACTTCATCGAGAATTAATAGCACGCCATACTGGTCGCATATTTCTCGAATGCGTTTGAAATAACCCTCAACCGCAGCCACGGCACCGAGTGTCGCACCGACCACTGGTTCGGCAACAAAGGCCATGACCTGATCGGCACCGAGACGATTGATCTCGGTTTCGAGTTCGTTGGCGACGCGTTGTCCGTATTCAAATTCTGATTCGCCATCGACTTGCCCGCGATATTGATAGCAGGGTGATATATGCGTGGTATCGATCATCAACGGTGCGAAGGGTTCACGTCGCCACATATTGCCACCGGTAGCCAAAGCGCCGAGCGTATTGCCGTGGTAGCTTTGCAGTCTGGCGATTACCTTGTGTCGTGAGGGTTGGCCGATTTCTAGGAAGTACTGGCGGGCAAGTTTAATAGCCGCTTCCACTGCTTCGGAACCGCCCGAAACCAGGTAAACCCGCTCGATACCTTCGGGTGCGTTTTCGATTAGGGTATCAGCCAGGGACTCGGCGGCGGCACTGGTGAAAAATCCAGTATGCGCAAATTCCATGCGATCGAGCTGGGATTTTGTCGCCTCTATAATTTCAGCATCACCATGACCCAGGCAGGAAACTGCCGCACCGCCGGAAGCATCGAGGTATTGTTTGCCGCTGATGTCGGTGAGGTAAACCCCATTGCCGCTGACAGCGACAGGTGGGTTGGTTTTGGTGTGACGGGGGAAGATGTGGCTCATTTAATTTTTCCTGTGTTTCAACGCATTCGTTTACCGTCGGGATCGAATGCTGCTTTAGTGGTTATCGTGCCAGTGTAGTGGGTTCCAGCAATATCTATTTCAACGCTTAACTGCTGAAGCGATATCTCCTGTGTCTGTACCAGCGCGATGGCAACTGGTTTACCGACGCGATATCCAAATGCTGCCGAAGTGGTTTTGCCGATAATCTGACTTCGGTAATAAACCGGTTCGTTGCCCAGTGGCCAGGCGTCGCTGTCTTCGAGGATAATCGAAACCATTTGGGATTCTGGTTTCTGATCGCGTAATGGAAGAAGCACCTGTTTGCCGATAAAGTCGCTATCCCAGCTGATGGCGAAATCCAGGCCAGCCTGGAACGGGTTGGTATCGGTGTCGAGATCGTGACCGTAGGCGAGGAATTGTTTTTCGATACGCATCGAAGATTGCGCAAAAATTCCGGCTGGTTTGGCGCCAGCATCAGATAAAGCATTGAATAATACACCGGCATGATTGGCAGCACAGGTCAGTTCCCAACCCGCTTCGCCGACGTAAGACAGACGAACTGCTTCGACAGGTACTCCGCCTATTTCGGCGGAGGCGTGTTGAAAGTAGCACAATTCATTTAATCCGGCTGCGCCCAGTTGCTCTGCTATATTGGTCGAGTTCGGCCCCATTAAACCGAGCACAGCATAGTCCTCGGTTTCATCCCGAATATTGACCTGCTCATTGGCATTCAGGTGTCGCTTCAGCCAGGCGATATCGCGCTTGATCGCGCTGGTGCCAACATAGAGTCGGTAGCAATCGGGCTTAAGCCGCAACACGGTTAAATCGCTTTCGAACCCACCACGAGTGTTGAGCATTGCAGTGTAAATGGCGCAACCCGTCGGGCGGGCCATGTTGTTGGCGCAGATGCGATTTAAAAATGACTCGGCATCGCGCCCCTCGACACAAATTTTGCCAAATGTGGATTGATCGAATATGGCCGCGTGATTGTGTGCAATTTCAACCTCGGCCCCGACCTGATCAAACCAGTCTGGTCGCCCGAAGGATAAATCCGGTTCGCTTTCCTTGCCGAAATACAAGGGTCGTTCCCATCCATAAAACTGTCCGAAATGGGCCTGGTGTTCGAGCCATTGTTGGTGCAGTGGGGTTTTCCTGAGATCGCGCGCGCTTTGTAACTGCATACTCGGGTAGCTAATCGCGTAATGCTTACCCAGAATTTCCGGCACGCGCGCGGTCAGGGCTTCGACTGAGCTGAAGCAGGCCGGGAACCGCTTCGGGTCGGCTTCGTGTAGGTCGGTCGGGGTGTGGCCGTGCGTGATGCAGTGCGCGAGTGCCATTCCGGCACCTCCGCCGGTTGCGACGCCGACTGAGTTCATGCCGCAGCCGAGGAACAGTCCGCGTGTTTCGGCACTTTCGCCGAGTAAAAATGAACCGTCCGGGGTGAAGCTTTCAGGGCCATTCAACAGCATTCGCACCTCGGCCTGTTCCAGGCAGGGCAGGCGGTGCATCGCGTTATTCAGCATTGGTTCGAAGTGATCCCAGTCTTCGGGCAATAACTGAAAGGCAAAATCGTGCCCAATACGATCGGGGTCGATCGCTTTGCCCATCGGCTCGAAGCAACCAACCAGCAGACCACCGGAATCGTCGCGAATGTATAAATGACTATCGTGATCCGAAAGAGTGGGTAGATTCCCGGAGACTCCTTCGACTGGATTCGTCAGCAGGTAAAAATGTTCGCAGGGCCAGACCGGGATATCGACACCTGTCATGGCGGCGTTTTCCCGGCTCCACAATCCGGTGCAAATTGCTATCGCATCGCAGCTGACTTCACCCGCACTGGTTTCGACGCCGACGATTCGATTGCCCCGAGTTTTTATGCCGGTAACGCCGGTGTGCTCAAATATTTTTGCGCCTTTCGATTTTGCGCCCTTAACTAGTGCCGCGCACAGGTCGGATGGGCCAACACGCCCATCGCCGGGTGACCATACGGCACCGATTACGTCATCGGTATTCATCAATGGCCAACGTTCCCTGGCTTCACCGACCGATATCGAAGTTGCCTCAATGTCGTAAAGGTGGGCTAGCGATTCCTGACGTTTGATAAAGGTGAGGCGGTCAGGGTTAGTCGCAATCGATAGCGAACCCTTGTTAATCCAGCCGGTCGATTGACCGGTTTCCTCTTCGAGAGAGCTATAAAGTGATACTGAGTATCGAACCAGATCGGTCAGATTTTTACTCGAACGCAGTGCGCGAACCTGTGCCGCAGAATGCCAGGTGGTACCCGAGGTTAATTCGTTGCGCTCCAGCAGGATTGCATCGCTGACGCCTGATTTAGCCAGATGATAAAGCGTCGAGCAGCCCATTACACCGCCACCGATGACGACAACCGACGCATGCGTCGGTAAATTTTTGTTTGAGTTCATTTGTCTGTTTCTATGGATCTAACTAGAGAATCTGGCTTAAGAATTCCCTGGTCCGTGGGTCTTTGGCGTCGTCAAAGAAGGTCGACGGTGTGCCGTGCTCGACGATGATACCCCTGTCTGTGAAGTAGATGTGGTTGGCGACCTCGCGCGCAAAACCCATCTCGTGGGTGACCAGGATGCAGGTCATGCCTTCCTCGGCCAGGTCCTGAATGGTGACCAGGACTTCTTTCACTGTTTCTGGGTCGAGTGCGGCGGTTACCTCGTCGAACAGCATTACGTCCGGGTTCATGGCGAGCGAGCGGGCGATGGCAACGCGCTGTTGCTGGCCGCCGGAAAGTTCGCCTGGATAGCTGTTCTCCTTACCTTCGAGGCGCACCTTCTTGACCAGTTCGCGGGCGTGTTCCTCGACTTCTTTCTCATCCTGTTTGAGGACATGGATCGGCGCCATCATGATGTTTTCGATCGCAGTTTTATGCGGGAACAGATTGTATTGCTGAAATACCATGCCGACCTTCTTGCGCAGTTCTAGCTTGTCGAGATCGGGGTCGTTAACTTCCTGCCCTTCGACCAGGATTGAGCCTTTCTGAATGTTGTTGAGGGCGTTGACGCAGCGGATCAAAGTCGACTTGCCGGAACCGGACGGCCCGATAATGCAGATAGTTTCACCCTTCATGATATCCATCGAAACGCCTTTCAGAACTTCAAGCTCGCCGAAAGACTTATGCACATCCCTGATCGAGACCATAGGCTGGTCGGGTGTCCAGCCCGTACCGTTGTTACTACCGTTTTCTGACATGACTATCTCCTCAGGTCTTGACTGCAAACATCTTCTCGAGCCGGATTGACCAGCGCGCGATCGGATAGGTGTAAATAAAATGAATGACCAGCAGAAATGAATAGAAGATCGGTATCAGCTCAGGCCGGTCGCCCTCGGCATTTAAGGCTTGCGCAGTGAAGGTCACGGACTCTTCGACGCCCATGATCGAACACAGAGGTGTCGCCATGGCGAGAATGCAATACCAGTTAATCCATGGCGGAATCATGCGTTTAACGCACTGCGGCAGAATGATCATCCACATGGTCTGACGTCGCGTGAAAGCAAGGCTCTCGGCTGATTCCCACTGGCCCGAGGGCAAGGAGATAACGGCGCCGCGTACCACTTCCGAAATATTGGCCATTACCGGCAGTGAAAACCCGATCACCGCCTTTACCCAGTCCGGTATTGGTATCACCACAAAGCCGAGATCGATCTCGAACGGAACTAGCAGCATGATGGTGAACAATAACACCAGCCATGGCGAATTGCGGAAAAACTGGGTGACGATCCATGATCCCTGACGTACTGGGAGTAGTAAAGATACCTGCATCAGGCCTAACGCGGCACCCGCAACCGTGCCGAGTAACATCGCGAAAAAGCTGATGATCAGGTTGAGGGCGAAGCCGTTTAGCTGACCCTCGGGCCCCCACAGAATAAATGGCATCCATTTAAACATAGCCTCTACAGGGCTGATCAATCCTGGTTGGGTGGCTGCCTGGGCGGCAACGCTGGCGAAGATGAAGATCACGGCTACCCAAAGGGCGTGGCGCGGTTGAATATTCAGACGATAAGTGCCTTCACGGCGCTCGATCATTGCCGCTAACCGGGTTTGCTCGGCAAGTGGTAATAGCACCGGCAAATCGGTTTGCGGCGCACGACCGGTACCCTGCATCGGGGAATTAGGTATACCTCTACCAGTGTCCATTAGCCATACCCCGGGATTTTCATTTTCTTTTCCCACTTGTGCATGCCGTAGACCAGTACCGCGACCAGCCCGACGTAGAAGATGAACAACACGATCATCATTTCCGATACGTTGACATTGTCGGACCAGATCTGGTTGGCTGTGTACATCATTTCCGGCACCGCAATGCCGTAGGCAAGCGTGGTCGTTTTCAGTAGATTGACCAGATTGTTATTGAGCGCTGGCAGGCAAACCCTAAATGCAAGCGGGAAAATAACGTGGATGTACGACATGAGCCGCGAGTACCCGAGTGCTTCGGCAGCTTCGCGGGTCGATTCTGGCACCGCTTCGATGCCCGAACGGAAGATTTCAACATTGAAGGCGCCGGCGAAAAATCCGAGCGAAATCACCGCCCAGCCGAAGCTCTCGATATAACCCACCTGGTAGCCGCCCGCATCGTAAGACGGGGTCAGGTTGCCCAGTACGAAATAGAAGAAGAGGATTTGTACAAAAGGTGGTGTATTGCGAAATAACTGGATATATCCGGCTATTCCATAACGCAGGATTCTGGATTTTGCGCCTTGCGCCCAGGCGCCGATGAAGCCGACCACGAGGCTGAAGAGCAGGCTCGCAAAGATCAGTTTGATTGATACCCACATGCCTTCCAGGAACCGGTCATATTCGTATTGCTCATAGAATATGACGAAATTCCAGCCGGTGGTGTCGTAAAGGTCTCGGAAATACTCTGCAAAAAATTCCACTGAATTATCTCACCTTAAGTAGAGCTTGCTGAAAACCTGTGTCAATCAGGTGTGGGACAACGGGCGCGATTGAATCTCGCGCCCGTCCCCATTGGTTTATTTCAGATGTTTACGTGCCGGTGTCAGTTTCTCTGCCTGTGTCTGCAGGAATGCAGTGGGCTGAATGCCCCACTTCTTCTCCAGTTCCATCAGGCGGCCGGAGATCAACCAGCGATATTGCATACCAGCCATCAAGTTACCCCAGATGCCATTCATTTCATCCAGTGGAACGGCCAGGCCCCAGGGATTGTCATCCTCAGAGTTGAGCGGCATTTCATAGCCTTCCCACTGGCCGGACGCGAGGTCGGAGCCGATGGACGAGTCGTCATAAACCCAACCAACACATTTGCCGTCGCGTAGAGCCTGTTTGGATTCGGCGTTGTTGACGAAAGCTACGACCTTGGCGCCGTATCGCTTGGCGACAATCTTGTTATAAAACGCGCCCTGCTTGCCGCACACAGGTTTACCCTTCAGATCTGACCATTGTTTGATCAAGCCCTTCTTGGCCAGCAGATTAGTGCCCGAGGTGTAGTAGTTTGGTTCCGGGATACCGACTATCTTGCGGCGGTCGGAGCGGTCTGACATGGTGGCGATCATCAGGTCGATCTTGCCCTGTTGCAGGAATTGCATCCGGTTGGATGATTGAACTGGAACCAGTTCAAGTTTGACGCCGAGCGCATCGGCCACATCCTGGGCCATATCGATTTCCATGCCAACCAGTTTACCGTTGGAATCGCGGTATCCCCAGGGTTTGTAGTCAGCCTTGACACCGACTACGAGTTTGCCGCGCTCCATAACTTTCATGAACCGGTCGTTGGCAGCATTAGCCTGCGTCGCAGTCAATGCGAAGCTAGCCAGGACGATAGCGCATAACGCTGTATGTACGAGTGATTTAATCGATTGTTTCATTGTTTCCTCCCAATATTAGGTCATTATATTATTATCCATTACATCATGGATATTAAATTTGTTATTAAATTGAAATATATTTAACAAATGTTATATTGTCAAGAACTATCTGACATTACAGTTTTATCACAATGCAGGAAATACTGGAAATACTGTTTAAGGCTACGCCGAATCTGACGCCAAAATTAAAGATCGTTGCGAAAGTGATTCTAGATAATCCGAACCTGGTCGCTACTACGTCGATGCGTGCATTGGCGGGCCGTGCCGGTGTGACTCCACCCACCATGATTCGGCTCGCCACTGCCCTGGGATTTGAAAATTACGAAAGTTTCAAACAGGTATTCCAGACATCCATAAATCAACAAAATTTCGAGGACCGTGCGAACTGGTTACAGCTCACCTCGGCTACCGATGGCATTGCATCCGTAGTTCACGAAATTGCAGAGTCAAGCCTGGAGAACACCAAGAAATTTTTTCAGGAACTCGATCTGGATGCGGTATCGAAAGCCGCCGATATCATTTTAGCGGCCCCCAATGTTTATATTGTTGCTGCTGGCGGGGTGCACTGGATTGCTTCTTATCTGTATTATGTAGGCAAGATGGCGATTCCACAAATGCGATTACCCCGCACCAGTGGAAGCGGGCTTATCGAGGGTCTAATCCCAGTTAAGGAAGGGGATGTGGTTCTGGCAATGGCTTACCATCCCTACGCCCGGCATGGCATAGAGGCATCAGAATTTGCACTGTCGCGTGGCGCCAGGCTGATTTACCTAACCGATAGCAAGGCCGCACCGCTGGCTTCAAAAGCCGAAGTGTTGATATTGCAGAAAACCACGAGCCCGCAATTTTTCCCTTCTATGGTATCCGTGATGGCGGCCATAGAAACCCTAATTTCGGTGATAGTAGCGCAAAGCGGTGATAGTGCGATTCGCAGTATCGCCGACTATTCTGAAATTCGTAAAAAAGGCGAATTTTATATAACCTGAACCACTTAAGGAGTTTCCTGAGCGTGCAAATTACGAGTCAAAACGTGCCTGGTCGCGATGAAACCGACAGTTTGGGGACGGTCAATATTCCAGAGCAATCGCTTTATGGCAGTAATACTGTCCGGGCACTTGATAACTTTCCGATTAATGACCGGGTTTTAGGGCAGGAGCCATGTCTGGTGCAGTCAATTGCCCAGATAAAAATGGCCTGCGCTCTCGCCAATATTGAACTGGGCAGTATTGAGGAAACCGTCGGTGATGCATTAGTGCAAGCCTGTCAGGAAATGATTGATGGGCGACTTAACGAGCACCTGGTCGTCCCCATTCTGGAAGGCTCCGGTGGAACCTCGACGAACATGAACGTCAACGAGGTATTGGCTAATCGAGCGTTACAGTTGCTAGGCAAAAAACCAGGTGACTATGATTTTGTTCATCCAAACGATCATGTGAACCAGGGCCAGTCAACCAATGACGTGTTGCCTGGTGCGATCAAGCTGGCCAGTTATGCGCTGGCTCAGGAAGCAAAGTCCAGCATCGAAATGGTTGAATCGGCACTGGAGAGAAAGACCAGCGAATTTTCAGAGGTTTATCGGCTAGGACGTACCTGTTTGCAGGATGCACAACCGATGACACTCGGTCAGGCGTTTGAAGGTTATCATGCGGTGATAGACCGCGCGGCAAGTCGCATTAGCGATCAATCGCAGCGTCTCCTGGCCATTCCTCTGGGTGGCACAGCTATAGGTACCGGTTTGGGTTCGGCAGCCGGATTCCAGAAGGCTGTGTTCGAACACCTATGCGATATTTCAGGGCTGCCCGTTGTGCCCAGTCAGAATCGTTTTGACGGTATGCAAAACCTGGATGAATTCCAGCGCTTATCGGCGGAACTGGAGACTGCCACGGGTGCTATGGCGAAAATCGCCAAAGATTTCATATTACTGTCGTCGGGCCCCGCCGGTGGCCTTGCCGAAATTTCTTTACCTTCGGTACAGCCCGGCTCGTCGATTATGCCGGGTAAAGTTAATCCAGTTATTCCCATGTCGGTAATTCAATTGGCACAAATTGTCCATGGCAATCATTGTTGTATCGCGATGGCCTGTCAGGATGGGATGCTCGAAATTAACCATTATGAGCATTCAGTCGCCTCGCGATTATTCGACTCTTTGCATCGAATTTCTGAAATTGCGAAAACTTTTGCAACGCGTTGTATTGATGGTATCGAGGCGGACGAGTCAAAATCGATGGATAATCTGACTAAATCTTTTGCTTTGGCAACTACTCTGGTTCCGGAACTGGGTTATAGCGCTGTCAGTACAATTGTTAAGGAAAGTGTTAAAACCAACAGAGCTTTTCTTGATGTGGCTGTAGAGCGCAAATTAATTGCTCATGATGAAGTTCTCGATATTATCAAGTCATCGGTTCGGATTGATTAATTGAAGATTTCGGACAGTCCTCTGTTTATAGCAGAGCAGCTGGCTGAATTCGTCGCCGAATTATCGATTGAAACAATTCCATCGTTGGTTATCGAAGAAGCCAAACGTTGCATGCTCGATACGACAGGAGTAATCATCGCAGGGCAGTCGGCTAAGGTGGCCTTAAATGCCAGAGCGCATGCCTTATCTACCTATGGTCCCGGCAGCGCACATATTCTTGGGCATGCCCAGGTAATGCACCCAATGGGCGCCGCATTGGTTAACACTCTCCAGACTTTGACTTACAGTTATCAAAAAAATGGCGCTTAATAGACCCTGGGATTTTGTTTAAATCATATCCGGTTTGCTCCGCTGCTCAGGCTGGCGCCGAACTCACCATGCTGTTAATGAAGCGACACAATCTAACCACCGATGATATCGAAAAAGTCATCTGCGAGGTTCCGCTATTGGTAGATATCAGCCTTATTTATAATCATCCAAAATCGATTCGAGAAGCGCAATTCTCGATGCCCTTTGCAGTAGGTTGCATGCTTGCCTTTGGTAAAATGGGTTTGGCGCAGCTGACTGATGAGGTGCTTATGAACACAAAGCTACAGCAGCAAATTAAAAAGGTAACAATGTATGTCCCAGAATATCTGGCGAACGATCCAATAGTTTTACAACAATGCCCGGAAGCTGCAGGAGTAACTCTAATTACCAAAGATCAGGTTGAATTCAAAGATTTTCTGGCCAGGCCGACAGGTATGCCGGGTAACCCGATATCAACTACCGATTTGTTAACCAAATTTATGATCTGTGCTGCCTATGGCAGTTTAAGTCAATCAACCGCTGAGTCGATGTCGTTGAGAACCCTTTCAATGGAAGAAGAGTTAGACGTTCGACAGCTTTATTTATCGTAGCTCATGGGCTATCAGTCCTTACCCATAAACCGGCTTAGCTCCAGTCACCTCAACCGCTTCTTAGCAGATATATCGAAAAATTTGGATCAGCACAATCTTGCCTACTTGCATGTGCTGGGTTCGAAACCACCGAGTATGTCACTCTACGGAGTCGTGAGGTCTGTCTCTTTTTTTCGGAGGCAGGCTAATTTATAATTGATTTTAATGCATATACATGTATCATGACTAATATGAGCGATACAAAAACTAGTGACGGTCAGCTTCCCTGTATGAACCTGAGCTATCGAAAAGCCAGTCGTGTGATCAGCCAGATATATGATCGCGAATTCACTGAAGTGGGGCTAAAGTGCACCCAGTTCAGCATCCTCCGCGCTGTGCGCGAACTGCGCCAGACCACCAATGCAGCGTTACAGTCGTTGCTGGTACTGGAGCAAACCACGCTGACTCGTGGTCTTAAACCACTGATACGGGACGGCTATATCAAAATCGAAGCTGGCCTCGACAAACGTGAAAAACTTTTGTCATTGACCACGAAAGGAATGGATCTGTACCACAGGGCAGATAAAAAGTGGCAACAGGCCCAGAATGCTGTGATCAGGAAGCTGGGCCGTAAAACATCTGAACAGATGTTAGAAATGAATGAGTCATTGGTGGCCTTGAGAGGGTGATTTTTTTAAACATTATATACATGCATATACATATATAAGGAGCAATGAAAGTGAACACATTTATAAATAAATATGGTGAATGGGCAGGGTGGCCGTCAAAACCCCCAGGCCTCCAATACCGGACTCACATCGAATTCACTAACAATCACAGGAGATAAATCATGGAAATTCAAGAAATATTTGTTTTGCAATTTGTTTTAAGTCTGGTCGTGTTAGGACTGTTGGCGAGGTGGTACGCAGTACCCTGGCTGGCTGGAAAGCCACTGGAAGTGGCCTTGATGGCTTTGCTGACCCCGCACGCATTCAGACATATCGGACTGGCATTTATCGTACCCGGATTGAATCAACCCGGCCTGCCGGTTGATTTTGCCACGGCCGCCGCATTCGGCGACCTGTTGAGTGGAATACTTGCCCTTACGGCATTAATCGCTTTGAAAGGTCGCTGGGCGATTGTGATACCGCTGGTCTGGGTTTTCAATATCGTGGGCACTATCGATCTTGCCAACGCGTTGCGTCAGGACGATGCTATTTTGTACATGGGTGCTACCTGGTTTATTCCGACATTTCTGGTACCGGTTCTACTAGTTACTCACGTTCTGGTTTTTTCAAGATTAATCAGCAGTGTGAAAGATCTGAAAATTTCAAGCACCGCCGGTAGATCAAAGTCATGAAGGCGTTAACACGAAGAGTTTTAACCTTGGGTCTGGGTATTGTGGCGCAACCGCTTGCTGAGGAAGAATACGCGGGCTATTTTCAACCATTCATCGAGGGAGACCGCAACCCCGTTACTATTTTCCCACGTGAGTTAATTGCCGCGACGCCATTTCTCGCCTCGGTGGAAAAAGGTATGGATCGGCTCGCAGCTTACCCGGCGTTAATCGTCTGGGGGAAACAGGATTTTGCATTCCAGGAGACTGAGCGGCCGAGATTGTAGCGGCCATTCGAGCCGCATTCCCAGCTACGAACTGAATAGCAAGGCTAATTTTTAATAAATATTATGCTGAAAGTCCATTAGGCTAGTACTGATGCGATCGATGAACGGGCTTCTTCAACGGCCTTACCCCCATTCTGGTTTATGGCTTCAGCCTGAATAAATTCGACATCGTAAATGCCAATGAAGCCTAGAAAATGACGTAACAATGGGGTGAGAAAATCGATCTCACTACCGACTTTAGTGCCGCCTGACGTGACTGCGACATAGGCCTTTTTGCCTTCCAATAACCCCACAGATCCGTTCTCGGTGTACTTGAAGGTTTCTCCAACGCGTGCGGCGAGATCGAACCATGTTTTAAATCTCTCTGACAATTTGCGGCACATCAATCACCAATACCTTGGTATCTTGTAGTGCCTTCATGTTAATAGATGACAGTTCTGCAACTTCCAGACCGTCTCCCTTGTTGAGCAAATGCCCCTCTAATTCGAGAAGCCCTTCTGACACCAGAACATAAGCCTGGTGTTTTATCGGATGGCTTAGCTCCGTACCTTCGATAAGGTGTCCTGCATAAATGAAGGCATCTTGATGGATCGATAGCGGCGCATCGCCATCGCCGGACACTAATAGCATCAGCGCATCTGCGGTCGGTACTTTGGGAAATTCAAAACTGTCCCATTGGGGTTTAACTTCCAGTTGGTTCGGCTCAATCCATATCTGGAAGATGTTGGTGTCTTCGCTCTCCAGATTCAACTCAGAGTGGTATACACCCGTACCGGCACTCATCACCTGAACATCACCGGCTGCGGTGCGGCCAACATTGCCATGACTGTCTCGATGAGTGATCGCACCTTCTCTGACATAGGTAATGATCTCCATATTCCGGTGCGGATGGGTATCAAAACCTGCACCTGCTTTTATGACATCGTCGTTGATGACGCGTAACACGCCAAACTGCTGTCGTTCTTGATTGTGGTAGCTAGCGAAGCTGAAATGGTGCCGTGCATCGAGCCAACCATGATTGGCGTGACCAAGCTTCTCATAGGGATAATGAGTCATCATTATTCGTCTCCTGTTGTTAACAATACTAATTACGCTTTCAGTGATGATGGGATAAATCTGTCCACAACATTAATTTTATTAATGGCGAAACTACCGGCGCCCTGGGTTGCGACAATTATTGCCAGTACGATGAGTAGCACGGGGAATTCCCAACCACCACCCTCATTGCTGAATAACCAGCCGTTACCCAGATGAACCCAGGCCGCACCAAGCAGAATCGGCAAGCTGAATAATGCAACAAGTCGTGGATAAATACCCAAAATAAGAGCGGTTCCGCCAATGACTTCACCAAAGATAGTCAGATAAGCAACTATCGCCGGCAAGCCTAAACTGCCGAAGAAGCCAACTGTGCCGGGGATAGTGAAAACAAGTATTTTAAGCGCGCCATGCGCCAGTAAAATGCTGCCAAGAGTGACGCGAGTCAGAAATGCGCCGTGATTAGTAGTGGAAGTGTTCATTGTTAAAGTCTCGTGTTGATTAAAGGAGAGTTCATAATATCAGTTCCATTTAAAATGATAATATGCAATATTGTAATATGATTAGTTCCTTTTGGTTTTTAATGTGGATCACATCTCCCGAGTTGGTGTTTTTCTAGAAGTCGTCAAAAATGAAAGTTTCGCTGGGGCTGCTCGCGCCCTCGGTCTGACCGGACCAGCTATCAGCAAACAGGTACAGTCCCTCGAAGATCAACTGGGGGTTAAGTTATTAAGCCGTACCACCAGACACGTCGGGCTAACTGAGGAAGGCGCGATCTATTTCGAAAAAGCTCGACAGGCGCTGGAAGACCTGGACGAAGCCGAGCATCAAATTCAGGAACTGAAGGCTTGCCCTACTGGTAAACTCAAAGTGAATGCGCCGATGTCATTCGGAACGCAGTTTCTGACTCGCCCGATTGCCACCTTTGCCGAACAGTATCCTGAGGTAGAGCTCGAAATCGATTTTAATGATCATTGGGCCGACGTGGTGGGAGAGGGGTTTGACGTAGTCATTAGAATAGGATCACTGGAAGACTCGACGCTGATTGCCCGCAAATTAGCACCCTGTCCGATAATTTTATGTGCCGGGACAAAATTGATAGCGAAACATGGCATCCCGGAATCAATCGAACAGCTTTCTGATTACCCCGGAATTATCTATAACAAGCACGGCCAAAAGAAAGAGTGGCGTTATCGTGATAACAATGGTGTGATCGGCACACTAACCCTGAATCGAAACTTCGCTGCAAACACCGCGGAGATGCAACTGGAAGCCTGTTTGCACGGCCTGGGCGTTTCATTGCTCCCGGCTTTTTGTGCTGATGCCTATTTAAAATCCGGTGAATTGGTGGCGCTGTTTCCTGGTTACTCAACTTATCCAGAACCAGGCATCTACGCAATGTATCCACAGAACCGTTATCTCTCTACTCGAACCCGATTGTTTATTGACTGGTTGAGTGATGCTAGTAAAGACTTTTCCTGGTGTTAGGTTAGGGATGAAGGGCAGTTCCTTTTTTCCTTTAATATTGCTAACGCCTTCCTGCGTGGATAACGATTAACTACACATCTTCACTTGTTTTTAGGCGACTTGTTTCGTTACTGAATTAGAGTCTTCAAGCAAACTATTCACAGCGCTAAGTAGCTGCCTGTTAATCTCAGCATTAGTGATTCGACCCTGCTCAATATCAAAATTGTCGTAGAAACTGGGTATTGAAAGACTGGCTTTTACAACACCATCAAAGTACGGAGCTGAGGCCGTGGCCGATGCCAAAACACTGGACGCACCTCCGGGGCCAGGTGAGGTGGCAAGTAGCACCATGGGCTTGTTTTGAAACACTTTCGGATTAATGCGTGATGCCCAGTCGAAGATGTTTTGCCGCAGTTTATGCACCGCTACCCTGATGTGAAACTGGAAGTGGAGTTTAATGACCGTCTTATCGATGTGGTTGCAGAAGGTTATGACGTAGTGATCCGTGTCGGTGAAATCAAAGATAGCAATCTGGTGGCACGAAAATTCACATCGTCCAGAGGTGTCGTCGTGGCATCACCCGATTATCTAAAACGTAAGGGTTATCCAAAACAGGCTGAAGATTTAGTGCAGCACGATTGTATCGCCTATTCTTTATTAGCAACGCCAAATCAATGGAGTTTTTACAAAGACGGTGTACATACTAATGTTACGGTTGATCCGCGTGCAATGTGTAATAGTTCTATCATTGAAGTAGCGATGGTAGTTAAGGGCATTGGCATCACACGGTTACCACTCTTTACCTGTGAAAAAGAAGTGGCGAGTGGCGATCTGAAAATCATATTAGAAGATTACGATCAAATGAAATTTGATGTGTACGCAGTGTACCCCCATCGGCAATACCTCACCGCGAAAGTACGTGCCTTTGTGGATTTTGTGGTTGATGCGTTTAATTGAGGTTAATAAGGAAGCGAGAATATTGCTAAAATAATAATATAAGCCAGAGCATTAAAATGTAATCCAGCAGTTTTAGTCTTCCCTGGCTGGGACGTTAACCATGAGGTAGTTGCATGGCAAGTAGCTCAAGCGGACGTATAAAGCGTCAAGTTTAACCTTAAGCGCTAAACACCGGATAAGGTAAAAAAAGTTGCATGTCATTTTAGCTTTTGGCTACTTTTTTCTTTTAGAGCAAACTGATCGAAATCGATAAGAAGTTCGGGAAGTAGGTTGGTTATAAACTTTAATTGTTCCAGGCTGAAGTAGTTGAATTCCTTTTTTCTGTATTTAATTTATATAATTCTTGGTTTTCCAGCCATACAGGTTTATCTTTGTCTTTAACGAAATAATTATTCTGAAAACATTTAGATGTGTCACCGTCAATTGGCCAAAATAAGGTATAGATAACTCTCTAACTGTTTTTCAAGCTCGACAAATGCTCGATACTTTCAAGTGCAAATATATTTTCAGGCTCCACTTGTAGCCAGAATCTGAACTTTCCTTCCAAAGACGCCAGGTAATTTGATCGGTTAATTTTCAACTTACTTATATGCGATAAGAATCCATACTTTTTGATAAAATAAATTTCCTTTCTTAGCTCTCTTTTTGTCTTTCTCGGCAAGGCTAATTTAGACCCAGATACAGAAATTCCAGTCACTATCCTCTGTCCCCTTTTGGTATGCAACTGTGTTTTATTATCGTTTATCTTTAATTTATAGCTCTCTACAATTTCTTTCACAATTTTTATAAATTGAATAGGAATATAACTCCCAGAAAATGTCATATCATCCGCGTATCTAGTATAAGTAAGACCATACGTACCAGATAATTTATGCAGGCGATCATCTAACCTATATAACAATAAATTGCTTAAGTACGGGCTGGTTGCTGCTCCTTGAGGCAAAACTTCATCTAGGCAGCAAAGAGACGACAAATAAAACGAAACGTTATTTGCGTAACCAAGCTTAGAAAAGTAATTAATAACCCAGTTAATCGGTATGGATGGGAAAAAGTCACTAACATCCATCTTGAGCAGTGCTTTTTTCTCCAGGTGCTTACCAGCATTTGAGATTATTGACTTCCCAGGCACAAACCCATGTACGCATTCATGAACCGTACTATTGAGCAATATATTTTTGTATATCCAGTCTTGGCAGCTTAATAATGAAGGGTAAGGTGCAACTATTGTACGCTTACCGCCACGTCTTTTCGGAATGGTAAATTCACGATAAAAATCTTTAGGGGAATTTATTATTTTATTAAGTTCTAAGCTCTTTATTCCGAGCAAATTAGAAAGATGTTCGACCTCAAATATAACTGGCACACCATTCTTATTGAGACATTTAATATAGGGAATGTATTCATTGATAACATCTTCGCTAACACCCCGATCTCTAAGAAAATGTCGCCAATATCGTATAGAAATTTTATTATCCATAAAAAAAGCTCACAGAAGCTACCTTCTTCACTATGCAAGAGCACTAAAATTCATGAAGTTTTGCGTGTGCGCAAAAAATCATTAATTTAAGTGCTACCTAGAAAATTCGCTCGCGAATTTCCTAGGTACCATACAAATTGCTTTGTATTTTATGGCCTTTGGTTATCAGGGGCCTTACCCAGGGGAGCGACTACACTCCAACGTACTAGCTTCTGTAAGCTTCCCTCCTACTCTACATCATTTTTCAAATTCTTAAAGGTTTGCGTATCTAGCAGCTTTATACTCGGCGTATAAGGCTGGTTAGGCTCCATTTTGGTTTTTAAAAACCTACTCGGGACTTTTCGCCATGCTTTTTCACCTCTTTCTCCCAACCCTAGAGATACGTATTCTGCTCCCCTTATTGTCAATCTTATATTGTTGTCATCCTCTTCGACAAAACCCATTTCAACCAGTGACAAAATAGAACGCGAAAAACTCGAAAAACCAACCTTTAACCGCTTAAAAAGAGTAAAAGAGTCCAGTTGGCGGTTACCTTTGAGCAAAGTG
Source organism: Gammaproteobacteria bacterium (assembly GCA_030595795.1). Classification (GTDB taxonomy): domain Bacteria; phylum Pseudomonadota; class Gammaproteobacteria. The sequence goes on along the minus strand of JAUVCH010000050.1, from coordinate 8,034 downwards.
ATCAAAGCTCGCCTTTCTATATCAGTTATATGTTTCATGCATCTCCCATCGCGCGCAGTAGTATCACTTCCCTTTCTTGACCATCTTTCTTAAAAGGCCACCAAAATATAGGGAAAACACTATTAGGTGTGTTTCCATTGTCTCTCGTATAAAGGGACTCGGTTTGACCATACCCCAAACTTGGCATCTCCTTTGTTCCGTATTCACTGGATAAAATCCCTTCCAATTCAAGCATTAACTGTATTTTCTGCACAGCTACATCTTCTTCATAATAGTTTGATATACCTTTTTTTAAAACTATAAGCGATTCAATATTTATCCCTTCTGCTATAGCCGCATTTATACCCTGTTCAGTTGCAGCGATTACCTTTACATATATTGAGACACCATTAATCCCCGCTTCTTCATATACCCGAATGATCTCTTTTACTCGATTTATAACGGTACTCCCAGTCCCCATAAATTCATCTATTAAGATTATATTGGTTAGTTGGTTATTTTTCTTATATGCCTTGTACGAGCTACCAAAAGTATTTACCTGTTTATACTTTCGCCAACCCACACCTTCCATGACGAATTTCAGGTCATACAATAAATATTGAGAGCTATCTGCACCTGAGTCCGCAGCCATAGCTACAAGTTGTGTTGTCTCGTCGGAAATAAGCTCTTCAGCAGTTATTCTAGAGGCTAACTCTCCAACTAGATCTTTGTAACATTCACTCGAAATATGTACAAACCTATCAATCAATTCCAATATAAGTTCCCTCTTAGAATCGGTATCGCATTCTCCCCATAGTAAATTATCCAGCGCATCAGCCTTCTCACTAATCCACGGTTGTTTTTTACTTAGCTCAAATATAAGCCTAAATTTATCTCTCGAACTTAATAGCATTTGATAGCTAGAATTTAGACTCCATTAAGACAGATGATGTTTGATATGTGACTTATACGAATTTGTAATACGTTGCACTTCTTCTTTTAAGTATATTCCCACGCTTGGATATTTATATCAACAATCGTCAAATTTGATTTAAATCAGGAGTTTCTAATTGTGCCAAATTTGTGCCAAAACACATTACATTTACCAACATCTTGGCACAAGGGGTGCGCGTAAGCAGCTGATTTATAGAAATATTAAAAATACAACCCAGACTGTTACTAACCGCAACAGCAACCAAAAAAGTCAAACTGGATATGGCGCAACGATTTTCAATTGCTAACGAGCATATTGTGCAGACCGGTTTTTATCGGGCTAATTTAGACTTGAGTGTTATATCGGTGGCTGAGGGTGATAAGCAGGCTCAGCTATTAGAGATAGTTCAACAGCAAAGTGGCTCCGGTATCGTTTACGTTACCTTGCAACATACTGCTGAGTGGGTCGCTCAGTTTCTCTCTAGTAATGATATCAATGCAGAGGCTTATCATGCGGGTTTTGACAATGAAAAACGCCAGGCTATTCAAAACGATTTTATGCATAGCCAAGTGCAAGTCATTGTGGCCACGATTGCCTTTGGTATGGGTATAGATAAAGCGGATATTCGTTTTGTACTGCATTATGACTTGCCTAAATCAATCGAAAACTACAGTCAGGAAATAGGCCGGGCCGGGCGCGACGGTCAGCCCGCAACTTGCATTACCCTGGCTAATCTTGATGGCTTGAATACGGTCGAAAATTTTGTTTATGGTGATACACCTGAACTACAGGGTATCGAGTTTGTTGTCGATAAAATTCGCCTGGAACTCAGTGAACAACATGGGCCGCAAGCCCAATGGGAAATGCAAATCAATAGTTTGTCGACGGCCAGTAATATTCGCCAATTGCCCCTGAAAACCTTATTGGTGCAGCTGGAAATTTTGGCTGTACTTCGACCCTTGTACGCTTATTTTGCCGACTTTAAGTACAAGTTTTTGCAGGACAAACAGCAAATATTGCAGCAGTTTGAAGGCGAGCGCCGAACCTTCCTTGAGGCTATTTTTGCTAACACTCAAATGAAGAAAATCTGGGGCAGTCTAAATTTTGATAACTTGTATCAAGCCTATGGGGCGGATCGAAATCGTGTGGTGAAGGCGATGGAATACCTGCAAGAGAAAAATCTGATTGAGCTGGAAACTAAGTTGATTACCGAGGTGTATCAGGTTGATGTGCAAAAACTGGAAGACACAGAGCTGGCGCAAAACCTAACTACCTACTTTGCTGACAAGGAGCAAAAAGAGATCAAGCGTATCGCCGCCCTGGTCAGGTTTTTTGAACTGGATCGCTGTTTGAGTAGTAACCTGTCCCGTTATTTTGATGATCAACAAGCCCCCGAACATTGCAGCCATTGTTCTGTGTGTCGTAATCAGGTCGCGAAGCTGGAATATTCACAGAATCCTGTTATGCCTGATATCCAGAAAATTAGCGCGGCGGTACAAGGCCTGGATAAGCACTTATCAGGTAAAAGTGATTACACACTAACAGCAGAGACTTACTGTAGATTTTTAACCGGTATGAGCGTCCCGCTGTTCGCTCGCAATAAAGTACGTCAATTGCCTGGTTTTGGACTGTGTGAGAAAAACCGTTATGCAGATGTGCGTGAGATGTTAAAAAAGATTAGTCATACAGCCTTTTCGTAAAGCTGATCATCAATATTTAAAGTAGTTCTCATTGCTGCATCCTGTGCATAGGAATGATACAAAAGTATATGGAGTACTAATATGCTATTCAAAAAAACGCCATTAATAGAAGGTGAGACGTTTGATATGACGAGTATTAGTGAATGACTTAAATATTACGAAAATTCGTAATTAGCTTCGCCGAATTTCGGAAATTACGAATTTTCGGTAGCACCTCCTGAAATCGCGAAAACATATAAACCCTTTAATTACAGGGAGTTATAGGAATAAATAGAACTGGCACGGTTAGTGTAATAGTAAATGGCAACCAGGAAGGATATTTCGACATCTGGATGTTATTTCTGCCATTTGGCAAATACTAATCTTTTAAAGAGGCTACTCAAAATGAAAACTAGAACAACCCTGGAAACAGGTATCGCATCGGCAACCGCCCTTGTGCTTATGACAAGTTTGACGCTTGCTAGTGTTTTCTCTTCGTCAGCCAGCGCAAGCCAGACTCTAGCACCTGAGTCGGCGGCAATAGTCAAATATCAAACCCAGCACCGCACTGTTAATATAGAAGGCGTGGATATTTTTTATCGTGAAGCGGGCCCTAAAGATGCGCCAACAATTTTATTGCTGCACGGCTTCCCGACATCATCACATATGTTTCGCAACCTTATACCCGCGCTATCCGACCGTTACCACGTGATCGCACCTGACTATCCGGGTTTTGGCAACAGCGCCAAGCCGAGTGTCGATGATTTCGATTACAGCTTCGATAATCTGGCTAACTTGATGGGAAAACTCATCGAGAAACTCGAAGTGAAAAAATATAGCCTGTACCTGATGGACTATGGCGCTCCGATTGGATTTCGGCTAGCTGAAGCCAATCCAGAACGTATCGAGTCTCTAATCATCCAGAATGGCAATGCTTATGATGAAGGCTTACGCGAGTTCTGGGATCCAATCCGCACGTACTGGAATGATCGTACAGCAGAAAATGCAGCCCCTCTGGCAAACTTCATCTCACTGGAAGGCGTGAAATGGCAATATACACATGGTGTTCGAAATGAAGCCAACATCAGCCCGGATAACTGGAATGTGGATATCAAGCACCTGTCGCTAGAAGGCAATCCGCAAATTCAGCTTCAGTTGTTTTACGATTACCAAAACAATGTCCCGCATTACCCTGCATGGCAAGCGTACTTCCGTAAGCATCAACCACCTACTCTGATTGTTTGGGGTAAAAATGATTACATCTTCCCAGCCGACGGAGCACATCCTTACAAACGTGACCTGAACAATGTCGAGTTTCATTTACTTGACACCGGGCATTTCGCGCTTGAAGAAGATGGTCAGGTGATTGCCGATTACATTCGTAATTTTCTTTCAACGCTAGGTTCGTAAATAGCTATCTGCAAAAAGGGTCAGGATTATCCTGACCCTTTTTAAATTTATATTCATCCGGAGTACCGACATGACAGCTTCAGAGCGACCACCATTACCTCCATTTACCGAGGAAACGGCGATACAAAAGACACGCATGGCCGAAAATGCGTGGAACACACAAGACCCTGAAAAGGTATCGCTAGCCTACACGAAAGACTGTACCTGGCGTAACCGTTCCGAGTTTATCAGTGGCCGTGAAAATATCGTGACTTTTTTAAAGCGCAAGTGGGCCAGAGAGCGGGAGTACCGCCTGATCAAGGAATTGTGGGCGTTTAAAGATAACCGAATAGCGGTTCGTTTTGCCTATGAATGGCAGGACGAATATGGCTGCTGGTTCCGCTCTTATGGCAACGAAAACTGGGAGTTTGCTGCCAATGGATTAATGCAGCGTCGTATTGCCAGCATTAACGACCTGCCGATTAACGAATCCCAGCGTAAATTTCACTGGCTGCAAGGCCCGAGACCGGTTGATTACAGGGAATTGTCAGAGCTCGATTTATAACAAACTCCTCCCCCTGGCAAGGAACAGAATAGTAATTTTGTCCCATGCTTTTTTTGCCCTAAACCTGATTTCGAAAATACGTGATTACGCGATTTAGCTAACGTAATCACGTAATTCACGATTTTACGTAAGTATCGAAATACCAGGTAATATTAATTACTTATTTAAAAACATAGACTTAAGAAATAATCCAAGGTTGGCACAGGACTTGTAATGTCAATTAAGACGAAATAATTCGTCGTAATTTAGTAAAAACTACTTATCAAGGAGTTAGCACCATGAAGTACACTATTTTATCTGCATCACTACTTACTATCGCACTGGCAATCCCCGGAATCTCGGGCGCCGGTCTTCCCGATCCGGGAATGGAAATTGCCAAAGGTCGTACCGCACTGGTTGTCACCGATCCACAAAATGACTTTCTAAGCCCTGATGGCGTAACCTGGGGTGTGGTAGGCAAGAGCGTGACCGAAAACAATACGGTAGCGAATATCGATAGCTTGTTTAAAAACGCCAAAGCTAACGATATGCCGGTATTTGTTTCACCGCATTACTACTTCCCACACGACAAGAGCTGGAAATTTGAGGGCGCACTCGAAAAGCTAATGCACACGATAGGCATGTTCGATCGAAAGGATGCGTTGAGTGTAGAGGGTTTTGAAGGTTCAGGCGCGGACTGGCTCAAGCAGTACAAGCCTTACATTCAGGATGGTAAGACCGTCGTCACCAGTCCTCACAAGGTCTATGGACCTGAAACCAATGATCTGGTTCTACAACTTCGCAAGCAGGGCATCGACAAGGTAATTCTGGCGGGTATGTCTGCCAACCTTTGTACCGAATCGCACATGCGTGAGCTGATGGAACAGGGCTTTGAAGTTGCAGTGGTGAGCGATGCAACGGCTGCGGCTCAGGTTGCCGAAGGTGACGGATATGAAGCAGCACTGGTTAATTTCCGCTTTATTGCCAACACAGTTTGGACCACGGATGAAGCCCTCAAGGAAATGGCCAAATAATTTTACAGGGACAAAGGGGCTGATTTATGGTCTATATGGGCTCACCCATAAACCGGCTTGGCCCCTGTCACCTCAACCGTTTCCCCGCAGATATACCGCGATTCATTCGATGCCAGAAAAGCAATGACATCGGCTATTTCTTCTGGTTCGGCGATATGGCCAAGAGGAACCGATTTGCCGAGTTCTTCAATCGCGGTGTCGGGATTGAGGCCACGTTGAATAAAACCACTACGTAACATCGGTGTATTGACTTCGTTCGGGCATACCGCGTTGACGCGGATACCGTCGCCAGCATGGTCGCGCCCAAGGTTTTTAGTTAGTGCGGCCAGCGCCGCTTTACTGGTGCAATAAGCCACATGACCCGGGCCGGGATAGATGCCCCAGGCCGAGGATGTATTGACGATAGCGCCGCCGCCGACTTTCTGCATATGTGGTATGACTGCCCGGCACAGAAAAAACGCAGCGTTTAAGTTGACATCGAGTGCGCTAAACCACATGTCGTCGGTGGTTTCGAGGATGGTTCCACGGGGGATAATACCGGCATTATTGAGCAGGATATCTACACCACCCATTTGATCGATGGCGGTGTTGATGATGTTTTCGCAGTCGAGCTTGTTACGTAAGTCACCTGCGACAAACCTGGTTGCCAGGCTTTTGCGGCTTAGCTTGTCAGAAAGCTCTGCGCAATCTTCTTCGCTGCGGTCAGTAAATAAAACCTGGGCGCCTTCGCGCGCAAATAATTTTACCAGGGCTTGTCCGACACCACCGACTCCTCCGGTAACGACGACACTTTTATCGTGAAATTTCATGTTGTCACTCTTAAAGTTGTGTCTATTGGGGCCGGGATAGTATTTTTTTACTATCTATACCGGTTTTGTCGGCACCGATTATGCCAGTCTCTAGATTTCAGGCAATGATTTTCTTTTTACAGAAAACGCCTCGGGCTAAACGCTTTAATATTGTGGCTGAGCTCTTCACCATTTATTAGTTCGGATATTAGTTTTCCAGTGATTCCCGCCAGAGTTAGACCAATATGCTGATGACCAAAAGCGTAGAGCACATATTCCGAGCTTAAACTGTAACCAATCGCAGGCAGTGCATCGGGAAAAGTAGGTCGAAAACCGAGCCAGTCCTGATCAGGCTGATCGGGCAGGTCAAACATTTGATTGGCGTGTCGGGTTAGATAATCCAGGTTGCGAGGGTTTTTTTGTTCGGATAAACCGGCGATCTCTACGGTACCCGCGAAACGTAGGCCTTCATCCATCGGCGTGGCGTAAAATCCAGCCCAGCTAACCGGCCGATTGAGTAGCGACTGCTTACCGTTGTACTGGACGTGATAACCGCGCTCGGTGTCGAGCGGCAGTTGCGAAGTTCCTACACCCTCTATCTTTGTCGAAAAAGCACCGGCTGCGACCACGACGCGATCAGCGTTGATTGTTTCGCCATCGTCCAGATTTATACTAAGCCCATCGTCGGTATGAGTAACAGCCAGTACGCGGGCAGCCTGATACTCGCCGCCCTTGCTCATAAAGGTATCAAAGTAGCGCGTCGTTAAAGATTGAGGGTTAAGTACCTGCGTGGCCTGTTCGAATAACAGTCCTTTGGCGAAGGTTTTCTTAATTCCGGGTTCGAGGTTTTTAATATCGGCTCTCTCGAGCTCGGTGAATTCTATGCCCTGGTCGCGTCGAAGTTGATTGGATGGCTTTGCATCGTCGAAATCAGCCTGGTTCGGGTAGAGATACATGCAGCCCTGTTTCGATAACAGCGACTCAGCCTCGCAATATTCGATGAGTGGTGAAAAGCCGTCGTAAGTCTTACTCAGAAGCTTGCCAAGATTGCGGCTAATACGGGCAACGCGAGCGGGGCGGCAATTGGAGAGAAACTTCATCATCCAGTGTAGATGCGTTAACGCGTAGCCAAAATTAACCGACAGAGGACTGTCTTTGGCGAACATCAGCGATGGCATATTTTTGATGACACTGGGGCTGTTAACCGGCACACAACCATAGTCGGCAATCGTACAGGCGTTACCCGACGAGGTGCCGGAGCCGGGTTTATCCGGGTCGATTAAAATGACCGAGTAGCCCTTGATCTGTAACCACAGGGCGCAACTACAGCCGACGATGCCAGCACCGATTACGGCGATTGTTTTATCTTTGTTCATGCTGTGATGTTATCTCGATATTGCCCTGGCGACATACCAATTTGTCGGCGAAAAGCCCTAAAGAATGCGGTTTCGCTTTGATAACCCAGTCGGTCCACAATCTGACCAACCATGATCTGGCTGGTTTCCAGCCATCGACAGGCCAGACGCATACGCCATTGCAGCAGGTATTCGCCGGGTGTGCAGCCGACAGTTTCGCGAAAATACTGGTTGAAAGCGGTGCGTGACATCCCCGCTTCGTTTGCCAGCATCTGTACGCTCCAGCGCTGTTCGGGATGGCTGTGAATCGCGGTAATGGCGCGTGCCAGTCG